>NZ_JAWLVJ010000019.1:0-91736 GCF_033100395.1 Terasakiella sediminum
ATAACGCCAAAACAGAAATTGCTGCAGTCAATCCAAAGGGCTGCATAACTGTCTACTTCTGAAGCCCCCTAAAAATGGGGGTATTACCCTAACGCGAGCATCGCTGACCATACAGATGGAGCGAATGAAGTCGTCGTTTTTAACGGCCTTAAGACCATTTTGATGCAGCAGTCGTTTAAAACTGTCTACGGAATAGTGATTCACATGCGAATTTTGAAAATAATTTAGAAAATCAAAATTATAGGCCCCTTGAGATACAGAATTAAGGGACGGAATTTCGATGTAGATATAGCCTTTGGGCTTGAGAATTTTCTTAATGTCTTGCAAGAATTTGGATGGGGTGACGATGTGTTCCAAAACATGTGAGACAATGACCAAGTTAAATTTTTCATCTTCTTTGATCATTTCAATACCGCCTTTACGGATATCCACCCCTTGAGAACGTCCATATTCGATATAACGATCATCAAAATCCAGACCAAGGGCGGTGTAGCCTGCCTCGTCTTGGAAAATTTTGGGAATGCCGCCTGCACCTGTACCAATTTCAAGAATGCGTGCGTCTTTTGGCAAAAATTCTTTACTAAATTCTAGGATATTGCGCCCTTTGACGACTTGGCCGTCAAAACATTCTATCGGTGTTTGGTCAGAATAGACATCACGAAAATAGCTGGAATAAAATAAAGCTAAGGATTCGTCATCATAATATTTGATCTGTTGCACATTACCGCATTTCGTACAGATGCCTGTGGGGTAATAAAACCCGTAACGGTCAACCTGGCCAATTTCCTCAAAGTCAGTATGATCGCAGACGAGGCAATTCAGCTTGATCATTTCATTGCGTTTTTGTTCAAATTCATCTCTTTGCTTGAGAGAATGCTCGCTCATCGGAAAGTGAGTTTGCTGACAAGGGAATGTATATCTTGTGTGCATTTTAATACTCCAGAATGACCTTTTATATCTCATCAATGGCAAAGATTTAAGGGGCAATTTTTGTGAAAGCTGTTTTTAGGCTATTCAGCAAGTCTTCTGGTAGATGACTATATTGATCGCTGAATTTTTTGATGACTTGGCGGACGTCTGGTGATGACCACCATTGATCTACATCATCCCAGATTTGGCTGACGTGTTCACTGGCGGATTGTGGGGAATGATGCATGATGCCGACACGGACAAGATCATCGAAAAAGGGGATGGCTTCTTGTCTTAATTCCCAATGTTTTGGATTCCAAAACATGACGGTGGGAACATCCATTGTAAATGTTTCCAGATAGGACGTGGCATTATAGGTGGTGACCACAACACGGCTGCTGGCGATGCGCTGGTCGATGGGAACAGTGCCAAAATCAAGATTGATATCGTCAAATTTGTCGCGCCATCGACGTTCTTGGCCCCAACCATAGTCATCACTATAGAGCCGCACTAAAAATGCTTGTCTGATTGGTTCTGGAAGATCGCCAATAAAAGCCAGCTGATCGTCAAAATAATCTAGCCATTGTCCGGCAATAATCATGCTGCGCAAAAAATAACTATAACGCGGAATCGCACATGTAATGAGCAAGCCATGGGGCTGTTGGGCATGATTAACCCCTAAGGGGCGCTTGTTTTTTAGTTGCCCGATGGGAACTGTTTGGGATCCTTTGGGCACATTATTCTTGGTCCATCCCCAGGTGAGATAGGCATCAGAAATTTTAATTTCATGTTCTTCCAGCGTCAAAATATCGGCAACCCCGTAAAGGCCACCATGTTGCCCGATCACAAGTTTGCTTTCTTTTTCTACAGCCTCTGCAACCCAAACTTTGAAAATTTCATCGTTGTTATGGGACATGCTGGTCCAGATGAACTTCGCTTTTTGCGGCCAGCCTAGTGCATGGGCCTGACGAACAATTTGTTTGTGGCCTTCTAAATAGGCGGTGGGGATAAAGCCCGGTATTAGAGCACTAAGCAGCGTTTCAAAGTCAGTGTCAGCCGGACCTAAATCCCAGTCACGCATGTGTTTTTCTTGGGGGAAAAAGTTCAACGTGCCTGTGTGCCAGATTTGTGGAATTTGCCCAAGCTTTAGCTGTAATTTCTTATCATCCCAAAATGATAAATAGCTATTGAAGATAATAGCCTTTTTATCAGACGAGAGAGCGCTGACAATAGCCCGATATATGTTTATAATTTTGCTTTTTAAAGAGCGTTTAACAGCGGGCTTTTGCAGACTGTTGAAAGCCGGAACTGGGGTTGAACGTTGCACGCTTGTCCAGTCAAAGAGACCAGATTTCTTAACGATCTCACCATATAAATATTCATTGCCCCAGTCACTTAGAATCAAATCGGTAAAATGGGGCATGCTTTGTGCGGTGACATGCGAAATGTCTGCATTGATGATGTTAACGTGGGTGATGTCATATAAGGACTTGGCTCGTTTCAGGCTTTCAAATCGATCAAAGCTTGTTTGAATAAAGCAGTTCAACCACGGACCAGCAATGATCCGCCAATAGCGCAAACCGTGACGGGCGCCATGAATGTCATTGAGTTTTTCGGCTAATTTGGGCAGGAAAGATTCATAGACCGATTGTAAATAGACATAGTCTTGTGAAATCTTTTGCCGATCATCCCAATGATAAGGAACCATTTCGCTATCACGTTGGTCCCATTGTTCTGATCGGTCGTATTTTGTGCACCATTTGCCAAGGAAAAGGACGGGGTCTTTGTTGTCGGGCCAAGTTTCTTCAAGGGCTGTTGTGACCAAACAACGGCTTACCATGTTGATCGTCCACCATCCATAACAATATTTTGACCATTCAGATAACGGGAGGCATCGGAACAAAGGAATTGAATAGCCCCATGATATTCATCTTTATCGGCCATACGACCTTGCGGGATCAAATTGGTCAGGCGGGTGACAAATTCATCTCCTTGACCATTAAAGACACCGCCGGGGGATAAGGCGTTGGAACGTACGCCCTTATCGGCCCAATAAGTTGCAAGATATCGTGTTAACCCTACAAGCCCGGCTTTAATTACAGAATAGGTGACAGGCTTGACCGGTTGAAGATGTTCTTCGACGCCTTCTTTACGATAGAGCCGTTGGTCGGGTGCAAAAACGGATAGGTCTGATGCGATATTCAAGATCACACCGCGGCCCATAGCGGCCATTTTTCTGCCAAAGACCTGACTACATAAAAAAGCCCCACTTAAACCGACCGAGACTTGTAAATCCCATTGTTCCAGCGGAAAATTTTCCAGACGCGAGGTTTCTTCAACGCCTTGGTCACCTTTGACCTTGGGATCGATTGCTGCGTTATTGACCAAGATATCGACGTTTAAACCGTCTTTATCCAGCTGATTGCTAACCGATTCAATGGAAGTTTTGCTTGAAACATCCATTTCGTAGGTATGAAGACGTGCGTTATCATATTCAGATGAAAGTTCACCAAGGGCGTCGGCTAACGCATGTGGGTTAAAGTCCGTTAAAACGACAGTGGCCCCTGCTGCCAATAAGGCTTTGGCATGTTCTTTTCCCAAAAGGCCAGCCGCACCTGTGATCAAGGCGGTTGAGCCTGTTAAATCAAATGTCTTCATTGTAATCCCCAGTTCATCTGATCAAGATCGCGTTTGACCGCCATCTAATGTCCAAATTTGTCCTGTTGCAAAAGAGGCTGTGTCAGAAGCCAAAAAGGCAACAAGGTCTGCCACTTCTTCTGGCGTGCCTAATCGCTTCAAGGCGACTTCTTTTTCCAGCATGGTTTCAACAGCTTGGCTATCTTCTTTTAATTTGCGTGCCCAGACCGATGTCTCAAACAAGATGTTGCCCGGTGCGACTGCATTAATGCGAATAGCCTGATCACCTAAAGGTCTGGCGATGGATTTGACATAGGCGTTTAATCCCGCCTTGGCGATGCTATAGGTTATGGGGGCACCGGGAATGGTTTCATTGCCACAGATCGATGAAATACAAACAATCGATCCTTTTTGTTCTGCCAAAGCCGAACGGGCAGCTTCCACCATATTGGTTGTGCTCCAAAGATTAAGGCCAAACACGCGTTGCCATTCGTCATATGTTTCTTGACCGGGAGGGACAGATGCACCGCTGCCGACATTGCAGACCAATAAATCCAAGCGGCCAAAGTGTGATAGGGTTTGGCTTATGACCGATTGTGCGCCTTTGGGTGTACTGACATCAGCTAAGGCAGCTTTGGCCCCGGCGATTTCTGTACATGCATCGTCTAAGCTAGCTTGTGTACGCCCGTTTAGCACAAGATCATAGCCAAGGCTTGAAAGCTTTTGTGCAATCGAAAAACCAATCCCCCTTGATCCACCTGTGACCAGAGCAACTTTTCTTGGCTCGTTAGGCCCCATGGCTTTCGATCCAGTTGGATGTCATGTCAAAGAATTTGGATAAAACACCTGCGTGATCATCATCTTCAGCACGGGCTGTTTGCAGGATGTAATTATTTTTATAGTTTTCATGTGCCAAGGCTTTAAAGACCGCATCAAAATCCGTGCTCCCGGTGCCCAACGCAACGGTGGTTCCGCCAAGAACACGGTCTTTGATATGTACGTTGATGATGCGTGAGCCGTATGTGGAAATTTCTTCTTCCGGGTTAAAGCCAAGGGCGGCGCTGTTTCCGGTATCATAGTTGATGCCGAAGCTATCGCCCTTCAGACGATGAATGAATTTTGCTAATTCTTTCGGGCCGAAATCAGATTCAAAAATGATTTTAAGGCCTTTTTCTTCGAAATAAGCTTCTTTTTCCAAGAGGAAGTTTACCAGGATATTTTCTTGTTCTTCTGTTTCGAGACTACCGTTATCGACCAGCGGTACGACAATCATCTCAATGCCGATGGCTTGGCAGGCATCGCAGATGGCCAGAAAATCTTTTTGTAAAGCGCTTGCTTCTTGTTCAGAGGCTGCCTTCCAGAAAGGGGCTTGCATAAAGCAATCCCCAGTCAGAGAAGGAATAGAAAAATCATGCTTTTCCATCAAAGAACGAATTTCTGCCTGATCGGCAGCAACCATTAAGGGGTTTTCGTACAATCGTTCCTGATCTAGGGTCCATTCCATTTTGGAAATACCTAATCTGGCTGCCTCGGCGATTTCTTCACGCCAATTTGTCCAAGGGAAAGATTGAATACGACCATCCACAATCGGTGACAACCGACCCTGCATGAAACCAATTCTTTGATTATTCGGCACGATTAGTCCTCAACATCAATGCGTAGTTTTTTGCGAACAGCTTCTTCGGCTTCAGAAATTTTCTTTTCGCCGCTGCCCATGATGTGCGGAACTTCGCGCAAAGTGGCGACAAACTTCTTCAACGCGTGCACTTCGACAGAAGCCGCCTGGTCAGACCCGTACATGGCACGATCCAGCGTAATGTGGCGTTCGATGCAGCTTGCGCCCAGAACAACAGCGGGCAGACAGACGGCGATCAAGGATGTCTCATGACCAGAATAGCCCACATCACAGCCATAACGGTCGCGCAGCATCGGGATGCAGTTGACGTTGGCATCTTCGACTTTCATGGGATATGTGCTGTTACAATGCATCAGTTCAAACGGGCAATTGCCTTTTTTGAACATTTCAACCACTTCGTCGATTTCTTCCATGGTCGCCATACCAGTTGAGATGAAGGTTTTGCGACCTTCAGAGATGATCTCTTTCAACAGTTTTTTATGGCCCAGCATGGCAGAAGCCACTTTGTTGAACGGCAAGTCGAACTGCTGCAGGAATTGTTGCGCAGGAACGTCCCAGGCCGACGCGGACCAATCAATGCCCAATTCTTTACAATAGGCAGCGATTTCCAAATATTCTTCTTTACCAAATTCCAGGCCACGCTTTTGCTCACCCTGTGTGGTGCCCCAAGGGCTTTCACGTGGGCTATCAAGAAATTCTTGCGTATAAACTTCTTCAATTGTCCGCTTTTGGAATTTAACAGCATCAAAACCGGCTTCGGCCGCCGCTGAAATCAATTCTTTGGCAATTTTCATGTCGCCATTGTGGTTAATGCCTATTTCAGCAATTAGATATAAGCTCATCGAGATCCCTATCTGTCATTTGGTTAATTCGAAGCAAACGCTCAACAAAAGCACGAACAAAGCCTTCACCGCCCCGTTCAGGCAACACCAGATCCGCAACATCTTTCACTTTTTGGTGCGCATCCGATGGTGCCACACCATAGCTAGCTTTTCGCATCAATGGCAAGTCATTTAAGTCATTTCCGACGTAAATAAATCCCTGCCAAATATCGCTGCGCGCCGGATGTTTTTCGCTTAGATATTTTTCCATATAGGTCAGTTTATTTTTTGTCGCATGCTGGCATTTCAGCTTCATTTTTGCCGCCCGGCGATTGACCACATCGTTGGTCTCTTTGGACAGAATAAAGATGTCTTCGGTCATCAGGCCCTTGGCTTGAAAGACCCGGACAAAATCAAAGGCCAACCCGTCGCCGCGGTCGCATCTGACACTTTCACGACCCGTCTCATCGACCCAGACTTTATTGTCCGTGAATATCCCGTCAAAATCGAAGGCGATGGTGTCCACATCAGCCAGTTCAGGTAAAGGCTTAGGCAAAACCCAATTCCTTTTCGATCAATTCACAGAACATATGGCCGATAAAGATATGGGCTTCCTGAATGCGCGCCGTTGTTTGTGAGGGAATAACCAGACTATGGGTTGCCAGTTCCTTGATCGGGCCACCGCCCTTGCCCAGAAGGGCCACACTGATGATGCCCATTTCGTTGGCGGCCTTGACCGCACGCAGAACGTTTTCGCTGTTGCCGGATGTGGAAATGGCAATCAGGATATCGCCTTTGCGGCCCACGGCCTTCACCTGGCGGATAAACACATCATCATAGCCATAATCGTTGGCGATACAGGTCAATACAGAGGTATCCGTGGTCAAGGCAACAGAACGCAGCGGTTCGCGGTTCTTTTTATAACGACCGACCAGTTCGGCTGCCAGATGCTGGCTGTCTGAGGCGCTGCCGCCATTGCCGCACCACATGATGGTTTTATCTTCACCCAAGGCTTTCGCCATCATTTTCGACAGGTCAACAATTTGCGCTGACATGTCGGACTTAACAGCCTCCATCACGGCGCGATGCTCATCAAAATGTTGTTCTACCAACGTGTTATTGTCCATTTCCCTGACCTTTTTAAATTAAGAAAATTAATAATTATACCGACTTATTAGCTAAGACCTTTAATAACCCAGCCGCCATCTACAAAAATTTCCTGCCCGGTAACATAGGCTGCGGCATTGCTGCATAAGAACACACAGGTTCCGATCATATCTTCAGGCTGCCCCCAACGCGGCAGGACCATGCGTGACAAACGGGCATCATGTGATTCAGGATCACCATAGCTCGCCCGGGTCATATCTGTATGAATATAACCTGGCGCAAGTGCATTAACCCGAATGTGATGCGTCCCCAAATCCACCGCAAGCGCCCGCGTCATGGCACTTAGTCCCCCTTTGGAAGCGACATAGCCCGGGTTGCCCGGAAAGCCCATGCGGCTGTTAATGCTAGTCACATTCACAATCGCCCCACCATTTTGCTGAGCTTTCATCACATCGACAGCCAGCATTGATGCCTGATATGCCCCTTGCAAATTGACATCAATGGTTTTTCGAAAACGCTCTACCCCAGACAATTCATCGCTGGGTGGAAAACTGACACCCGCTGCATTGACCAAAATATCTAGTTGGCCCTCTTTCGCAACGATCTCGTCCATCACGTTTTTCAGGGCCTGTTCATCCGTGACATCACAGGCCCGATAGGTCAATCGTTCACAATCTGCCAATTGCGGTTCACGGGAACGTCCAAGCCGATAGACACGTGCCCCGTGCGCCGCCAGCCCAAAAGCAAGTGCGGCCCCGATCCCGCGCGACCCGCCCGTTACAACAGCGACCTTGCCATCCAGCGAAAAAAAATCAGAAGAGGAAAACGGATTATCGGTCAAGGCCATGACCTTTCATCAAAGATTGGCAGATTTCCATATCTCCCCTCTCATCAATTTGCTGGGATTTGTATTTTTCCATGGCAAATGTTCCGATTTTCCCGCTTAAACGATTGTCATATTTGCGGATATCTTCGGGTCTGAAAATGTAAAAGGAGCCATTTTCCAGATATTTTTGCAACATTTCCTGACGACGCTGACGTGAACGATAGTCATAGCTTTGCGATTCCATCCCGCCGTCTTCGGTCTCGCTCCAAACCAGATAATCTTCAATTTTGACCGACGAGAACAGGCTATCCCAGCCATTTTCTTTTAAAGCGGCAAAAGCATGATCAAAATCATGCGGTTCGCGCACGGGGGATGTGGCCTGTAAACCAAAGGCCCAATCCACGGATTGGCCTGTTTTTTCAATCTCATCCAGGGCATGAATCCAGGCAGATTCAGATGTTGCCTGATCACCGGAAATATCAGCCGGACGCACAATCGTCTCGGCCCCGGCTTTGCGCGCGACTTCCAGAATTTCTTCAGAATCTGAACTGACCCAGACAGAGTCAATGGTTTGCGCCTGCAAAGCCTGACGGATGCTCCATTCGATCAGAGGGCGCCCGCAGATTTCAATAATATTTTTCCCTGGAATCCCTTTTGATCCGCCCCGTGCCGGAATAATTGCGACAGTTTCAGACATTCATCCCCCCAATTGATGCAGGTTATTTCTTTTGAAGCGTTAAACGGAAATGATTGCTTAGTCCCTGTTGATCGAGAATGGCCTGAACCCAGCGCATCATATCGTGCAATTTTTCCGTATAAGCAAAATTGTCTTCATGTTCTTTCATCAACAGATAATCCATGATGTCAAAGCCATAAGTTTCCAACGAATGGACATTGAACTCAGACTTTTCTGCCAGGAGGTTGAACGATTTCTCATCATAGAAGCAGACATGCTCGAACGGCAATAACACGTTTTCTGCCGCGCCCATCAATTCAAAGCTCAAGGAATGAATATTGGGCGTATATAGGATCAGATACCCATTGTCCTTTAGCTTTCTATTGGCTGTCTTCAGCAGTTCAACCGGGTTGTAGACATGTTCCAACACATCAAACATGACAATAACGTCATAGGTCCCATCCGCTTCATCGCCAAGATCGGTTGCGTCCACATTCAGTCCACGTTTTTGACAATATTGCGCTAACCCCTTGGTGACTTCAAGACCGCGGCAATCCACGCCATGGTCTGTCAGATAACTCAGGAAATAACCGGCCCCGCAGCCCACATCCAACAACTTGATTTCGCTTGGGTCCAGGTTTAATCGCTTGATGCAATACTTCAGACGTTCCTTGCCGAAAGTGTTTTTGCGATAATCATATTGGGCATGAATTTCGCGTTCCAACTTGTCCATGTACAGATTGGTGGCATAGACATTGTCGATATGGTCTTTTTCCTGTTCCGGCGAAATATTAGGGGAAACGGCACTACATTTTTCACAGTGATATAGCTGATATCCCGCTTCCCATTCCAGCAACAGCTTGCCTTTGTCATGCCCACATAAAACGCAACTGAACTGATCCGGCTTCTGGATGCGATATTCATGCAGCGGCAACAACTTTTTACGGTAATTGACAATACCCTCAAAAAATTTCTTGCCACGTAATGCATGCGCTTTCACATCAAAAAAACGCAGATTTTCAGTCGAAATAAACAAAATTCGTCTCCGGGATCATTAATTTGGTCTGTGGGTAAACAGTCTCAGGCACAATCTTAATTTTGCGGATAGATGAGACCGACACATTTTTTACACATCTCGTTTTTCTCATACTGACCGAGACGGTGAATCTCGCGCAATTCCTGCATATATTCATTATGCCAGGCTTCATAGATGGTTTGTGTGCGCAAATCGCCGATTTTCAACTTGCTGCTAAACACCACACAACACGGTGTGATGTCGTGATTTCGGATCACAACGCGTTGAAACGGCTGTGGACATTTAAAATCATCCATCCCAATATTTTCGAACTGTTGCTTGGGGTAGAAACGCGAATAGTCCCCCACGTCAACGGGCGGCACGAAAGTTTGGATCGATACCATATCCACTTTATCCTGCCAATAATTCTGGAAGGCTTCCACTTCATGTTCGTTATCCGCCAAACGGCACAGGCTCACCCCTGTAACGGGCAGCTTGTAGCCGCCCTTTTCCTTCAGTTCGAGGAAACGTTCAATATTGGCAACCACATTATCCAGTGGCTGGCTGCCCACACGGACCTTTGCATAGGTTTCCTGGGTAAAGGCATCCAGACTGAAGCGCAGTCGGGTGATTCCGGAATCCAGCAATTCCTGGGAGCGACGCTCCGTCAGGCCGGACGCATTGGTATTCATCATAATATCGATGAAGCCACGCTTGTGGGCGTATGAAATCCATTCGTGCAAATTCTTGATCAGCAAGGGCTCGTTACTGCCTTGCGGCGAAATGGATGGACAGCCATGTTCTGCCCCTTCATCGACGATCTTTTTAAACCCGTCAAAATCAATCTCTTCCGGCCCGTAATAATCTTTAATCAATTCCGGTGTGCCAACGATACAATGGGGGCATTTATAGTTACAGGTCTGATTCATATCGACTTGCAAAAACAGCGGAAAGTCCGTGACCAGTTCCAGCTTATTGGCCAGTTCCCATTGTTCACGATAAGCACTGAATTTGGGACCAATGATGTTTGCTAACTTGGTATTGATGTCTTCTTTTTTCGAGAAGTGAGTGACTTTACCATCTGTTGTATAGGCATGCGTTGTCATAAAAAATTTTCCATATTGTATAGCCGCGTTCACAGGTGATGAAAGGCTATGTGCTAATTCGGGATATAAGCGAACCACCTAAGCGGTGTTATTTTCCTTGCTAATCTTTTCACTATTAATTTGTTCACAATGTGACTGGCGAGCACGCTTACGAATGTAATGCTTAATATTCTTAAAAACCGCAAAATTAGTAGGCTTTCGGTGTGTTTGGAATAAGAAGCATTCATTTTATAACTATTCTAAATCAATCTAACTTCACCTTCGAGCATTATTTAACTCTCTTTGTCATCATAAACGAGATCGAGATTTTGATGAGCCACCATATTGGCATATTCACCTGAAAGAGCAATCAATTCACTGTGTGTGCCTTGTTCGACGATTATACCATCTTTTAACACGACGACAATGTCAGCACGTTGAATTGTTGAGAGTCTGTGCGCGATGACCAGAACGGTGCGATCTTTTCGTAATATTTCAACGGATTGCTGAATGGATTGTTCCGTAATGGTGTCAAGATGGCTGGTCGCTTCATCGAAAATAATAAGGTCGGGGTTGCGCAAGATGGCCCGCGCAATCGCAATACGTTGCTGCTGCCCACCGGAAAGCCTGATCCCGCGATCACCCAATTTAGTGTCATAGCCTTCGGATAATTCCATAATGAAGTCATGGGCTGATGCCATTTTGGCCGCTTGTTCGATATCTGCTTGGCTCACCCCTTCTGTTGAGAAGGACAGGTTGTTGGAGACTGTATCATTGAAGATAAAGATGTCCTGGCTCACCACACTGATTTTCTTTCTCAGTTCGTGAATGTTAATATCGTTCAAGGGGGTGCCATCAATCAAAATGTTGCCGCTTCTAGGGTCATAAAAGCGCATCAGCAAGGAAACCAAAGTGGTTTTACCTGCCCCTGACGGTCCAACGATCGCCACCATTTTGCCCGCTGGAATATCTAGATTGACGTTCTTAATTATGCTGTTGTTGCTTTCAACATAATTAAACTGCACGTCTTTGAAAGAAAGACCAGATGTGATCCCTTTGAAGGATTGGGGGCCGGTTGGTTGTTTTCTGTCAGACGTTTCTTTGAAAAATTCGTCGACCTGTTCAAAAACAAACATATGGCTAGTGATCTGGGCGCCTGAATAGCTAATCTTGGAAATGGGGGATAACAGCCGCATTAAAACAAACAAGAAAATCAACAGGCCTGAAACCCACTGTCCATTTCCTTCGTTGAGTTGGGAGCCGAAGAACAGTAAAAAACAAACAAAAATGCCGGCAAATGTCGTCAGAAATGGTGTTATAACAGACTGATATGTAATTAATTTTTGGTTTGTTGCGATTTTCTCATCTAATTTTTTAGTGTATCTGGGATACATAATATCTTCTGCGGCAACGGATTTAATCAATTTCATGCCGCTGATTGTTTCATAGATATGATGGGAAACTTCGGCCGTTTTTTCTGATAATTTGGCCCCTTCTTTTCGGAAAACATTATTTGTAAATGTTTTTAAGATCGTAAAGAGAAAAAGTGCAAAGATACATGCAATAATTGCCATTTTCCAAGAAAGTGAAATCATCAAGACCGTGTAAATTCCTAATAAAATCATGTTTTGGATAATGGAAATAAAGCTAGTCAATAAAATAGAGACGCGTTCGACCCAGTCAATAAGGCTATTAGAATGGTCACCTGCGGTTTTTTCTGAAAAGTAACTGAATTCAGCATTAATAAGTGATTTATACGTCTCTCTGAATAACGTTTTTTGCATCAAAAGCGGTATATATCCATTTAGATATTCTACCGTATACATCAAAAGACCACGAATAAGTAGCACAGCACCTAAAATGAGTGCCGTTTTCTGAAGTTTTTCAACTTCATCCATACCACAAAAATAAGAAGATACATGTTTCAGCAAAGGAATGCTGTTAAACACGCTATTATCTGATTGACCTTCAAGGATTGGAACAAGCATTGCAATGCTTATACCTTCTGTGATGGATGCAAGTAATGCCAACACAATAAATGAAATAAATAATAATTTATGCCCGGATAGCATTTCCAGACATCTTTTAAAAAATGATAAAAAATTATTTATCTTGTCTATGAGCATAACTGAATTATTCACTGGTTTTATATAAAAAAATAATGACTGATTCGTCTTGATCGTCTGGTCTAAGCCGTTTCAAGCTGAAAAAGGTCTACATCTCATTTAACAGGAGTGTTTGCGTGCTCTCTTATCACAGAAACTGTTTAAACACACTCGTTAAATAAATGAGAGTGCAGAAATGCTTGGGCAATTTGAAAATCACTTTCTGTATCAATATCAATGGAACGCGCAAACGGGATTTCATAAGCCGCGGTTTGACCTTCTGACCAGAAAGCCTGATGTTTTTTAAACCAAGCCACATCTGCAACATAAACGGCCCCATTGGGACGCAGCAAGGGTTTGTCGTCAGCCAGTCCTATTTTTTGTAAATACCCATCGGGGTTTTGACTAAACAGCCAGCTGGCAGGGAAACCAAGGGCGGTGACGCTTTCACATAAAGGGGCGGCTTTTTCAACGCACATAGTGACGCAGTTATCAATATCTTGTGCATTTCTAAGCGGTGAGGTGGGTTGCAGCAGAACCAAATAGCCTGTTTCAATATTGAGTTCTTCTAGCGCATGGAGTACGGCATCTGCGGAACTTGCATCATCTGATGCCAACGCGTCCGGTCGGCGAAAAGGAACTTCGCCGCCTGCTTTGCGAAAGGTATCCATAATATCTTGATCATCTGACGATAAAATCACCCGATCAATGGTTTTTGCGTTTTGGGCTGCCTGTAAGGTCCAGACAATTAACGGTTTATCGCCAAATTGTTTGATGTTCTTACCAGGGAGCCTCTTTGATCCGCCGCGTGCAAGAACGATGGCTATGACGGGCTTGTTATCAATCAAAACTAATCTTCTTTACTGGTTTGTAATATCAAGGAAAGACGCAATGACATGGTCTTGTTCGTCACGGGTTAACTGCGTTGAACAGGGTAATGTCAAAATGCGTGGCCAAATATTATCCGTTATATCCATGCTGGATTTAAAGCAATTTTGATAGGGCTTTTGTAAATGCATCGGTTTCCAAAAAGGGCGCGCGGCAATATCGCGGGTGCGCATGGCGGTGATATAATTTGTTACTGGTTTTAAGGGGGGGGATAATAATAGACCGCTAAACCAACAAGCGCTTTGCGCCCAGTCAGGGGCGGGAAAACTGTCAACACCTTCAATCCCTGATAAGGCATCATTATAGCGTCGTGCGATGTCTTTTTTGGCTTGAACGAAAATATCCAATTGCTCCATCTGCGCACAGCCCACGGCAGCTTGCAAATTGGTCATGCGATAATTAAAGCCAACCATATCGTGATCATAGGCATCACTGACGCGTGCAGTTGTGGTGATATGCTTCACTTTCTTTAAGGTTTTAGGGTCGCGTGCAATCACAGCCCCCCCACCGCCAGCGGTCACTGTCTTGTTGCCATTGAAAGACATAACTGCTGCATCTGCGCCGTGATCTGCTAGTTGGCGATTTTTATAGCGGGATCCAAAAGCTGCCGCCGCATCTGCAAGAACACTCAGGCCATACTTATGGGCGATTTCTGATATATGATCCATATCCGCAGGCATGCCTAACGTATAGACAGCAACAATCGCGCTAACACGTTTGTTGCTTTCGCGATGAAAAAGCTGACCATCGCGTTTGAACGTGTCACGTGCCAGCATGTTTTCTAGTATGTTTGGATTAAGTGTCCAGCTGTCTGCATCAATGTCAATCAACCAAGGTTCTGCCCCGCAATGGCTAACAGCATTTGCGCTGGCAATGAACGTATAAGACGGCACGATGACCAGATCGCTAGGCTGCACACCAAGAGCCAAGAGCGCAACATGCAAGCCATCTGTACCTGATGAAGTGACGACCGAAGCGTCTGCACCGGTTGCGGTGGCGACCATATCTTCAAGTTGATCTACAAAAGGACCAACAGAAGAGACGAAATTCATTTCAATACATTGATTGAGGTATTTTGCCTCATTTCCAGACATATTGGGGATGGCGAGTGGTATCATGTTTTTAAACAGTATATTGACCAACTTTGAATTTATCGATGTTGTCTTTCACCCATTCGATGGTCAGGCCGAGGCCTTGATCCAACGATGTTGCGGGTTGCCAGTTCATCAATTCTAGCGCCTTGCTGTTGTCAGAACAGAGTCTTTCAACTTCGCTGGCTTTGGGGCGCAGGCGTTCTTCGTCGCACAGAATTTCTACATCTCGTCCAATCAATTTGATGATTTTCTGTGCCAGATCACCAATGGAAATTTCTTTGCCTACACCCAAGTTAATGGTCTCCCCGATGACATTGTCACATTCTGCCATTCGGATGAAGCCATCGGCTGTATCATGAACAAAGGTTAGATCACGGGTTGGAGCAAGGCTGCCTAAGTGAATTTGATCTTTCACAAGCGCCTGGGAAATAACGGTCGGGATGATCGCGCGGGCGGATTGGCGTGGTCCATAGGTGTTAAACGGTCGGATCGTTGAGACCGGAAGTTCAAAAGAACGATAAAAAGATTCTGCCATCATATCTGCCCCAATCTTGGAAGCGGAATATGGGGATTGTCCGACAAGGGGGTGTTCTTCTGTAATGGGAACGAATTGGGCTGAGCCATAGACCTCGCTTGTCGATGTATGGATCACGCGTGAGACATTAAAATCACGGGCCAACTGTAAAACGTTTAAAGTCCCTTGCACGTTTGTTTGAACGTAAGACTGGGGCGAGCTATAGGAATAAGGAATGGCAATCAAGGCCCCCAGATGGAAAATAACATCGGCACCCTTAACCGCCTTAACCATGCTGTCACGATCCAAGAGGTCGCCTAAGGTGACATCGATTTGATCCAGGTAGGGCGAATGGTCCAGCCAATCGTTTGATCCCGCACTATTGTAAAGGACCAAAGCGCGCACATTTGCTCCGCGTTGAATCAATCTTTCACATAAATGGCTGCCAATAAAACCGCCGCCGCCTGTTACCAAAACTGTCTTATTTGACCAATCCATTTTACTTTCCTAGTTTATTTTTTACGTCTTCTTCAGCAGCTTCAAAATCTTGTGGCCGCCCGATGTCTTTCCAGTATTCATACAAGGGAAAGCAAACGACATTTTTATTGTTTTTGATTAATTCGTCCATCAAGGTCGGCATGTCGAAATATTGACCTTGGGGAATAAAATCAAAAGCTTCGGGTGTTAAAATATAAATGCCTGCATTTACCATCCAACGGTTGATCGGTTTTTCATGCACCCCTTTGACGAACACGCCATCGGTTTCCATGACCCCAAAGGGGACGGTGTATTCATATGGGCGTACCGCGACTGTCATTACCGCATTATTATCATTGTGGAACTTGCCGAACATGCGGAAATTCAATTCAGTAATGATATCCCCATTCATGACTAGAACCGGTTGTTTAGGTTTTTCGATCATGGACAAGGCGCCCGCAGTTCCCAGCGGGTTGTCTTCACGTACATAATCAATTTCCAACCCAAAATCCTGACCATCACCAAAGTGATTGACGATTTGGTCATGGCGGTAGTGGGTGGTCACGCTGACGCGCCCAATTCCATTTTCACGCAATTGGCCGATGATGCGTTCCATAATCGGTTTGCCGCCAATTTCTAACATGGGTTTGGGCGTTTCTTTGGTCATGGGCATCAGGCGTTTGCCGAAGCCACCCGCCATTAAAACGGCCGCAAGGCTGTTTTCATTTTCTAATACCAAATCATCTAGCAAAACCAAATCAACAATTCTATTATTTGCATCTACAAGGGGAATTTGGTGCAAGCGATGTTCTGTCATTAACGATAAAATCGTCGCATCATCTGTGCCAACGGGTGCAGAGATCGGCTGTTTTGGTGTTAATTCATCTTTGCTTTGAAGGATGGTGCCTGCGCTTATGGTCATGTCAATGCTTTGCATGAGGGCGCGGCGCACATCTCCATCGGTGACGGTGCCAGTTATATGGTAGTCTTTATCGATAACGATGACGATGCCGACAGCATTTTCATTCAGTAATTCGATTACTTTTGACAATGGGGTATCGGCAGAAATTAGTATCTTATCAAGGTTCATTCGTTTTCTTTAAGGTCTGAAGCTTTAGAGAAATACGCCGGGTGCAGTCGTCACGAAGCAGGGTGAATCGGGGTCTGAATTAAGGGGCCAAACCATTCGCTTATTTGATCCCATCATAGTTATCTTTTCCAAAGGCGTTTAATGTGATTGGCAATTGTAATTGTATCTAACGATATCGCAAAAAAATTACAAGCCTATTCCGCATAATTGGCTGCATTTTTATTGTGTTTTTGTGGGTGTTTTTGGCAATGTTTGCCGGGGTTTTTGTGGCTTGTCGGGTTTTTAAAATTTGAAACTAAAGTAAAATGAAGGTTTACTTGGACCGGGATTATTGAGATATGGTACTTCTTCCCTTCCCATCTTAATTGTCAGAACGTTAGATATAGATACGATGACGAAAAAATCATGGATAAAATGAGTTAACATGAAAGCTGTGATAACGACGGTTCCATTTGGGGCTATAGACGAGACACCTTTAGTATTGATGAAAGAAGCGGGTCTGGACTATGAGATCAATCCTTTGGGGCGAAAATTAAAACCCGAAGAAGTCGCCGGGGTCATTGGGTCGGCTGATATTGTGATTGCCGGGACCGAACGAATTGATAAAGCGGTTATGGATCAATGTCCAAACCTAAAGGCCATTTGCCGTGTCGGCATTGGCTTAGATAGCGTGGATTTGGTGGCGGCAAAAGAAAAAGAGATTTTGGTTTCATATACCCCTGATGCGCCATCACCTGCTGTGGCCGAATTGACCATAGGTTTGATGTTGGATGTTTTGCGCGGTGTTTCCAAAGCAGACCGCGATATTCGACAAGAAAATTGGCATCGTTTGGCCGGGCGTCGGTTGTCTGATTGTAAAGTCGGTATTTTAGGGTGTGGCCGCATTGGCGCGCGCGTGATCAAGCATCTTGCGATGGGGTTCCCCGGGGTGGATATCTGGGCAAATGATCTGTTGGATAAGCCAGAATTGGATGGTTTTGTCACTTGGGCGGACAAAAAAGATATTTTGCAACAGTGTGATGTCATCAGTTTGCATTTGCCCTTGACGCCGCAAACACAGAATTTGATTTCTGCACAAGAATTGTCTTTATTAAAGTCGGATGCGGTTTTGATTAATACGGCGCGTGGCGGCATGATTAACGAGAAAGCGTTGGCAGACGCGATTAAAAATGGACAATTGCATGGGGCTGCTATAGATGTGTTCGAACAAGAGCCATATTGCGGCGAATTAGCGGCGCTGGATAATCTTGTTTTGACATGCCATCTCGGGTCCATGACAAAAGACTGTCGTGCTCAGATGGAGATTGAGGCAACGGCAGAAGCGGTACGTTTTATGATGAAAGAGCAATTTCTCTCGCCTGTGCCTCAGGCTGAATATGATATGGCAGAATCTTTTGCTGTGAAACGAGGGGAGTGACGAGAGACTAATGAAAATTCTTGTTACAGGTGGGGCTGGTTTTTTGGGCAGCCACGTGGCAGATGCGCTAACGGAAGCAGGCCACGAGGTTTTTGTCTTCGATCTGGTTGAATCGGCTTATTTAAGGCCGGGACAAACGATGATCATCGGTGATGTCACGAATTTCGAGCATGTGTGTGATGCGGTCAAAGGGGTCGATGTGATCTATCATTTGGCGGCGTTAGCAGACATTGATAAAGCCATTGATCGTCCACGCGATACCATGTCTGTCAATTTAATGGGCACGGTCAATATGTTGGAAGCCGCCCGTCTTTGTAATGTTCAGCGGTTTATTTTTTCCAGCTCTATTTATGTTTATTCTGACCAAGGTTCGTTTTATCGGACGTCAAAACAGGCGTGTGAACACCTCATTCAGGACTATCACGACAGATATGGGCTGAATTACTCTATTGTGCGCTATGGCTCTCTTTATGGCCCGCGTGCGGACTCTTCCAATGCTGTCTTTAGAATGCTGAAATCGGCTTTGGAAAAAGGCGTGATCACCTATGGTGGATCTGGTAAAGAAGTGCGCGAATATATTCATATTCGTGACGCAGCGTTGATGAGTGCTGATGTTTTAGATGATCGTTTTGAAAATGCCATCTTGCATTTGACGGGTCGCGAAAGAATGACCACCGGAGAAATGCTGGAGATGATGAAAGAGATCCTCAACAATAAAGTTGATATTCAGCTGAATACACAATCTGTGACCGGGCATTATATTCAAACCCCTTATAACTATACGCCTCGTCTGGGACGCAAAATGACCCGCGAAACTTATATTGATATTGGTCTTGGGTTGCTGGATATGATTCAGTTTTTGGATCAGGATAACCCGGAAACACATCCGCCACACGGTTGCATTGAAGAGTAGATACTAAGATTATGAAACAGTTTATTAAAAAAAATCTTGTCGGTGTGGTGCGTTTTATGATCACAATTTTCGGCGAAGGATGGCGTCGAAAAGTTTCTTTGATCCTGCGTGAGGCTATGTCCAGACATGGGTTTGATGAAGTTATCAAGGTCATTGAAACCAAGCGTGGGAGAGTACGTTTTTATTGTCTGGATAGTCTGCCCTTATGGCGCGCTGAAACGTTGCTGACAAAAGAACCCGAGACCATTGAGTGGATTGACTCAATGGAAGATGGGGATGTTTTGTTTGATATCGGGGCGAATGTCGGGATTTATACAATTTATGCCGGGATCAAGAAATCCGTAAAGGTCAAAGCTTTTGAACCACTGGCAGCAAACTATTTTCTGATCAATCGCAATATTGAGGAAAATAACCTGTTTGAGAACGTACAAGCTTTTTGTTTGGCGCTAAATGACAAGGACATGTTAGGCAGTTTTCATGTTCAAAATACAGGTTTTGGATCGGCTGTATCAAGTTTCGATGTGCCGATTGATCATAACGGGGATCAATTTGAGGCCAAATTTGAACAAGGCATGGTTGGGATGACGCTTGATAATTTCGTTGAGAAATTCGAACCAGACTTCCCAACACATATCAAAATCGACGTTGATGGCATTGAAGACAAGATTATTAAAGGGGCGCTGAAAACATTGTCTGATGCGCGTGTCAAATCAGTTTCAATCGAACTTGATGAAAAACGTCCTGAATATACGAATGCGATTATTACAGATATTGAATCGGTTGGTTTCAGTTTGACAAGCAAACGACATAGTCCCATGTTTGATAAGACACAGTATTCAAATATCTTTAACTATCGTTTTGACCGTGCCGTTTGAAGTAGATTGGGGCCATATAGTCATGGCTTATGAACGATAGAAAAAATTCTATTCTTTCTCTGAATAAGGTGAATTTTGTAAAGTATTAAATTTTCAATGTTTTTCTTACCTGATTGGAAGTGTGCTGCTCATAACTATTATTGATTTAGGTGTTGATAGATATCTGGTCATTATTCTGGTGACGGCAATTTGCATCCCTATTAATTTCGTTGGACCCAGATGGGTTCTCGTTGGATCAAAGAGGACATGATCTGTATGTTATTTTTTATTTTACTAAAACAATTTGGGTGAAACATGATTGTTGCAATTTTAATTGGTCGCGCTGGATCAACTGGTTTTCCTGGAAAAAACCTTTACCCGGTACTTGGCATGCCTTTGGTTGCTTATCCTTTGATTGCTGCCCAGAATGCACCTTCAATTGATCGCATTTATGTTTCAACGGATAGCCAAGGTATTAAAGATGTCGCCGAAGAGTATGGTGCTGAAGTTATTGATCGTCCAGACTATTTGGCGGACAAGGCAGCTTTGGGAGAGGATGCTTATGTGCATGCCTACGAGATCATTAAAAAAGAATGCGAAGAACAGGGCGAGGAGCTCGAACTGCTTGTTCTGTTGATGGCAAATGCGCCTACCATTTCAGTTGCGCAACTGGAAGAAGGTATTCAGGTTTTGCGTGATCAGCCTGAAACGGACAGTGCTGTAAGTGTCAGCTGTTATAATATGTGGAGCCCACTACGTGCGCGTAAAACAGATGAAAGCGGTCATCTGCAGCCATTTGTCCCTTTTGAAACTTTTGGGAATCCCAAGACGTTGAACTGTGATCGGGACAGTCAGGGAGATGTTTTATTTGCTGATATGGGGGTTTCAGTCGTTCGTCCGCAAAATCTCGAGAACATGGAAGACGGTCTTTTGCCGCAGAAATGGATGGGCCGAAATATTTGGCCGATCCGTAATGAAGGCGGTCTTGATGTGGATTACGATTATCAAATGCCGCAAGCTGAATTCTGGATCAAGAAACACCTTTCTTGATTTTGTGTCCGGTCGACTGTCGGACAAACAACAAGATATGTACAGCAAAACAAATTTGGGATTAAAAGTGTTGCAGTGATTTTGCCAAACGAACATTTGATTGAGATTTCACGTGATAGTGACATTATTTCTGGTCGTGAAGGCATGGTCTGCCTAGATCGAAATGAACGGGTCAGTGAATTCCCATCTGACGTTTTTCAAGAGATGTTGCAACGGCAATCTTCGAGTCTGTTTAGTATTTATCCCGACTTAGGGCCATTGTATAAACGACTTTCCTGTCAGGAAGATTTGCCGCTGGAGCGACTTTCAGTTGGTGCCGGATCAGATGGTCTTATTCGCCGTGTATTTCAGGCTTTTTTGAGCCCTGGCGACCTTGTTTTAACACCGGACCCCACATATGGGATGTATGCTGTCTGGTCACGGATCTTTCAGGCAAATTATCTCGGTGTTCCTTATGGTGAGGGGCCGGATTTCAAGTTCAATCTTGATGATTTGCTTAATGGTATTCGAAAGGGAGCGCGATTGTGCTGTATTGCTAACCCCGATCAACCAACTGGCACAATTCTATCGCTTGAGGATTTGAGAAAAATAGCTGACGTTGCCCGGGATGCCGGAGCGCTTTTGTTGATAGATGAAGCCTATTATCCTTTTCACCCTGTCTCAGCACGCCCCCTGATAGACGAATATGATAATGTTGTTGTCTTGCGGACTTTTTCGAAAGTGGGTGGGCTTGCGGGCTTGCGGATAGGGTTTGCAATGGGGGACCGTTCTACTATGGCGGTGATTCAGAAGGTCAGAAGCCCAGGGGAGGTCAATTCAGTTGGCGCGGCGATGGCATGTTATCTGCTGGAAAACCCACATGTGATCGAGACATTTAAAAACGAAATCGAACGAAGCCGGGAACTGTTAATAAAAGCCATAGAAAAATTAGGTTTTGAAATTCCTGTCTGTGCTGCTAATTTCCAGCTTATGAAGACCCCCGGTGATATAAATCCTGCTCGGTTACTTGATGAGTTGGCGAACCGTGGCTATTTAATTAAAGGTGGCTTTGGACATAGTACCCTGAAAGAATATGTTCGTGTCAGTCTGGACGTTCCTTCAATTATAGAACCTTTCATAAAAGTTATGGAAGACGCTGTTGTTGAATTAAGACGTTCATAAAATTTATTGAAGTAGGAGATTAAAGTGGGAATTAATGTGTTGTTCGTTTATCCGAATACGTTTGGGATGAACATGCTCCCCCCCGCTATCGCACTTTTTTCATCTTTGTTGAAAAGAGAAGGTCACAATATCGAAGTCTTTGATGCGACCTATTATCAGACCGACTACGGGATTGATAGTGACGGTACCAAGATGGACTTTTTGAATGTTGTGCCTTACGACATGGACGGGCGTGGTATTAATCTTCGTACGACCGATTGGCGTCAGGACTTGGCAGAACAGGTCAAAAGATTTCAGCCAAACCTGATTGCAATATCTTCAACGGAAGATATGTGGGAATTGGGCATGCATATTCTGGAAGAAGTAAAGGAATATAAGCTCAAAAATCAAACCCCCGTAATTGCAGGAGGAGTGTTTCCTACTTTTGCACCAGATATTGCGATTAGCTGGCCGCTTGTGGATATGGTGTGTGTGGGCGAAGGCGAACATGCCTTGATCGACCTTTGTGAAAAACTTGAAAAAGGTCATAATTATAACGACGTAACAAATTTATGGGTCAAACAACCAAGTGGTTCCATTAAGAAAAATTCGGTAACAAAAGCTGTTGATATCAACGAGCTTCCGATGATTGATGTGGGAACTTTTGAGGATGCGCGCCTCTATCGGCCAATGTCTGGTCGTGTTTATCGCATGTTGCCGATCGAAACCATTCGTGGCTGTCCTTATAAATGCAGTTTCTGTAATTCACCGTCCCAGATGTCTTTCTATAAGGAAGAAACAAACTCTCGATTCTTGCGTAAAAAGAAGATGGACCTTGTTTATAAGGAACTTCGATATTTCAAGGACGAATTGAATCTTGAATATGCATATTTCTGGGCGGATACATTCTTGGCTATGAATTCACGTGAATTGGATGAATTCTGTGAAATGTATTCAGATATCAAGTTGCCCTTTTGGATGCAAACCCGACCGGAAACAATTAACCATGATAATATCCGCAAATTAAGTGAAGTCGGTTTGCATCGTATTTCTTTTGGGCTGGAACACGGGAATGAGAAATTCCGCTCTGAAATGTTAGATCGCCAATGGAAGAATGAAGATATTATCAAGGCGTTGCGTATTCCTCACCAATATGGGGTGCAATTCTCGGTGAACAATATTACAGGCTTCCCGAAGGAAACACGTGAGATCGCAATGGATACTGTCGAATTGAATCGTGAAATCATGGCGGATAATGCGAATATTTATTCGTTTGTGCCGTTTCATGGAACGCCTCTTCGCAAAATCTGTGAAGATTTGGGTCTTATCAAGCATGAAACCATTACAAAATGTCTGACAGATGCACCTGTCTTTGAAATGGAACAATATTCTATTGATGAGATTATGGGGCTGCGTAAGTGTTTTATTCTGTACACGACTTTCCCGAAAAGCCGATGGAAGGACATTGAGCGCGCTGAACCGGATACGCCTGAAGGGAACCGCATTTTTGCGGAGTTAAAAGAAGAGTATATGGACAGATATTTCAAGGCGCCGACTGATAATCCGAATGCTGAAATTGCACAGGTCGCGGACCTGGAATACGGCGTGCAGCAAAGCGGCTGACAACAAAAATGGAACAAAAAACCTATAAAAAAGACAACAGCTTTGTCGGTTTGTCGGGTATTGATACTGAAACGTCAGATATTTTAAAGCGTATTCAGACGATGGCGGATCGTTTGGACAGCTATAATTGGGAAGATGGACAGCAAGAGCTGATAATGCGTGCTGTATCAAGTCTGTCAGCTGGTAAGGGAAATAGTGAAGATAACTTTTGGCTTAGACCTCATATTGTTGAAGAGATCAATCGTCTGAGTGATGAGGAACTGCCACGTTATCTTTATTACAGATTTCGTTATGATGTTTTTCCCAGCACGCATGAACTAGACGCTTTTCCGCCCTGCGTGCAAATCGAGCCGACTTCGGTATGTAATTATCGTTGTGTGTTTTGTTATCAGACAGACAAGAAACTGACAGATAGTAAAGCCGGGCATAAAGGGCGTATGGACCTTGATCTGTTCAAGAAAATTGTAGATCAGATTCATGGACGTGTGGAGGCTGTTACGTTAGCATCACGCGGTGAACCCTTGTTGGCCAAGGACATCGTGAAGATGCTGGAATATGCTTCAGGAAAATTTTTAGGTCTGAAAGTGAATACCAATGCGTGGTATCTGACAGAAGAGAAGATACATGCATTACTGTCGGCAGAGCCCAACACAGTCGTGTTTTCAGCGGATGCGGCAGATGACGAACTTTATGCCAAGTTACGTGTGAATGGCCGTTTGGATAAAGTGCTTAAGAATGTTCAGATGTTTAGCGATATCAAGGCAAAACACTATTCTCAATCACGAACGATTACACGTGTTTCTGGCGTTAAATTTTCTGATCAGCAAGACTTTGATAAAATTGAAAGTTTTTGGAAAGACTATGTCGATCAGGTCGCGTTTGTGGATTACAACCCCTGGGAAAGCGTTTATGATGCGGAGGCTACAAATGTTTCACAACCTTGTTCGGACTTGTGGCGTCGTCTATTTGTCTGGTGGGATGGTCGTATAAACCCTTGTGATGTTGATTATTTGTCTTCCTTGGCCGTCGGGAATGTAAAGGACAAGGATATCAGCGAGCTTTGGACAGGGGAAGGCTACGATATGTTGCGTCAGCAACATCTTGCAGGAAATCGTGATAAGCTTATGCCATGTGTAAATTGTTCGCTGGTATAGATTTATGGCGGCCAATGTTGGGTATATTGACGTACTAACGTCTGATTTTGTGGCATCTCTTTCAAATCGTGTGACAGATGAACCAACGGATCTCTGGGTTTTTGGAGGGGCTGTTGCGGACTACAATATGTTAAAAAGTCAGGAAACTGACTTGATAAACATATGTATTCCGGGAGATTTGCTGAATAAATATTCAGATAAGATTGAAGATAATTTGCTGAATCTCGATGCCCAGCTGGGTTTGAATGATCAGGAATTTGATATCTGGCAAGCCAGTTTGAGTGCTGAGCGTAGTCCACTGGTTGGTAACTTACAGCTTAATGTGGCACGTTTTCTGGTGCTTCAAAAAGTTATTGATCCTGCACGCCGGCAAGTCTTCTTATTTGAAAATAAGGAAGTCGCGCAGGATTTCTATCTGGTTTGTCGAGCAAATAAAATCGCGATCAATTGTCGTTTTCAGATGAGTTCGACCCCACCTTCACCTCGCTTTACGAAAATGTTGCGTGCGCGTGTCTCAGCGTTAAAGCAAGTTCTGCAACAGAAATACCTTTCTTATCGTGTCAGAAAGCAACGCCCGCGTGCTGTGTGGCGTGATTTGAAAGAATGTGATGTTTTGCTTGTGGATTGGGTTGGTGAAAATAGTTTCAGTTTGGATCGACCAACAGAACGTTGTGGAAACTTGGAACGTATGGTGAGCTTATTGACTCAACGCGGTCTGAAAGTTGGTTTCCTTGCGCAGCCGTTGTGCTGGACACAAGATATTGGGAAAATTACAGAGAATCTGGTTCATGCGTTTGAGCCTGTTGTTTCTATTAATGAATGTCGATCTCTATTGTCGATTGTACACGCCTGTTTCTCCTCCTGGCGCATGAAGAAACTGTTGGGGCGGAAAATTAATATTCTTGGTTTTGATGTTTCGCGGTTCTTACATAATGAATTATGCAGGGACCTGGAAAAACCGCAGACCAGCATAGCCGCTTCTTATAAAGCCGTTGCACAGAACCTCGCTGCAAAAAATATCAATCCAAAAGCTATCATATACACATTTGAAAATCAGGGGTGGGAACGTGCGTTGGTGAGCGGGATACACAAATCCCTTCCGTCCACGAAGGCAATCGCATATCAGCATGCTCCTTTTGCCAGGCGCTATATTGGTTTTTTCTCTTCCCAAAAAGCTTTGAATGGTGGCAGTTTTCCAGATCAAATTTTGTTAATGGGTGAGATCTACAAGCAGTGGTTTTTAGAAAAAAGAGTACCTGATGGCAAACTGAACGTGGTTGGAAGTTTGCGATTTGAATCTTTATTAAATCAGGCATCGCTTGAAAGAGATGCTGGAAAGAATGTGATTTTATGTTGCGCACCAATTGATGTTGAAGAATCGTTATCTTTAGTGACAAAGGTGGCCAATGCTGTAAAAAGTATTGAAGGGATAAAATTAATTGTAAACCATCACCCTGTAGTCGGGCAGCATTACATTGATAACTTATCAGAGGCGTTGGCAGGTATTTTTGGCCGCCAATCTGATATGATTGAATTAAGTTCTGATAAGGCAGTTTCGCTTTTTCAGCGAGCAGACTTGATGGTCTATAGTACGACGGGTGTTGCAATTGAAGCTGTTATCAAGGGGATGCCTTGTGTTTGTGTTGAATCGGGTATGCATATTTCATTTGACAAGTTGCCAGATCAAATTCGCCATTCAGTATTGGAAAGTGAAGAACTTGTTACCTTCATTCAGGAGCATATGGCACAATCATCCCAAAATTTTGTAGTAGATAAAACAGTTGGTGGTTTGCTCGCACCTGTGTTGGAAGATGGGATAATTGAAAGTGTTGAAGCAAGACGATAAATACTCTCTTTCTGTTATTATGACGGTCTACAACGGAGAAGAATTTCTCAGCGAAACATTGGATGCGATCTTTGCCCAGACCTATAAGGATTTCGAACTTGTAGTTTGTAATAATGGGTCCACGGACAGCACGCAGGCGATCCTGGACAGTTATGATGATGCACGCCTGAAAGTAATTCATCAAACCCTTGAAAAACCAACCTTTGGGGATGGTATTCGTCTGGCTTATGCCAATGCATCTGGTGAATTTATTGCGGTGAATGATGGGGATGACGTCCCGACACCGGACCGTTTGGAAAAGCAGGTGGCCGCGCTTCGGGCCGATGAAAATCTGGCACTCGTCAGTGGATGGTTTGAAGAAATTGATGAAAATGGCAAGTTGGTGCAGACCTGTGAATTGCCGAAAAGTTTTGAGGGGCTGTTAGAGGCCTATCAGGGGAGCAATCCGCTGGCGCATTCCACATACATGTATCGCAAGTCCATTTCCGATAAAGTTGGCGGGTATGAGCCCAAATACCATTACGGGTCGGATTTTGCGCTGGCGCTGGAAATGATCAAGGCAGGTTATAAGATCAAGGTCTTGCCCAAGGTTGTTTTGAAACTGCGTGTTCATAGCGGTCAGGCATCAAACGCACCGGAACTGGGGTTGATGCGGGCCTATGAAGCGCGCGAATTGTTTCGCGAAGCTGCAAACCTACCGGGTCTTTCCGGCGCCGCAAAAGCGATGGGTCGCAAGAATGTAGCCAAGCGCACCGTGCAATATGCGTTTGCCCTGCTTCATGAGAAAAAATGGGGCAAAGGGCTGGGGCAGGTTTTTTCTGCTATTACCTATAGTCCGATCTATGGCACCATCTATTTTGGCTTTCGTCTGGCCTGTGCGTTAAGAATTGTGAAACATCCGGTATATTCCTAGTTTCTGAGGCTCAAACCCTTGACCCAAATGGCTGAAACCCTCATAAAGCTTCAAAGCTTTATTGTGTAGGAGCAGTTGATGAAAGTTGTCATTCTTTGTGGGGGTCAGGGGACCCGAATTCGCGGTGTTGATGACAGTTTACCCAAACCCATGATCCCGGTTGGGAATTATCCCATCGTGTGGCACATCATGCGCACCTACGCGCATTTTGGACATAAGGATTTCACCTTGTGTCTGGGATATAAAGGCGATGCGATCAAGAATTTCTTCCTGAACTACCGCGCTATGGTGTCCGATTTCACCATTGATTTCTCTCAAGGGCGCGAACTCAGCTTTGATAACGCGCAGGAACCTATCGACTGGAAAGTCACTTGTGCAGAAACAGGCCCGGATACACTGACCGGATCACGTATCAAGAAGATTGAACGCTATATCGGCGATGATGATATGTTCATGCTGACCTATGGCGATGGTGTGTGCGACATTGATATCAACGAATTGGTTGAATTCCATAAATCCCACGGCAAAATCCTGACGGTTTCTGGTGTGCGTCCCCCGGGCCGCTTTGGCGAACTGGAACATAACGGTGAAGGCCAGATCACAGAATTTAATGAAAAACCAAATGCATCCGGTGGCCGTATCTCCGGTGGTTATTTCGTTTGTAACCGCGAGATTTTCAAATATCTTGATGCATCGCGCGATGATGAAACGTTTGAAACCGACCCGATGCGCAACCTTGCGCGTGACGGCGAAATGATGATGTATAGCCATGACGGTTTCTGGCAGTGCATGGACACATACCGTGACTATGCGTTACTGAACAAGCTGTTGGAAAAAGGCGAAGCGCCCTGGATTAAGTGGTAAGGCGACCCATGGACTTTTCGATTTTTAAAGGCAAACGCGTTCTTGTCACAGGTTCGACCGGATTTAAAGGCAGCTGGTTGTGCACATGGTTGAACCAGCTGGGCGCTGATGTGGCGGGCTTTGCACTGCCGCCCAAAGATGATGCGCCGCTGTTTGATCAGCTGAAATTGCGTGAACGTATTGACCAGCATGACGGTGATATCCGTGATCTGGCAACTGTAAAGGCTGTGTTCGATAAGGTTCAGCCTGAAATCGTGATCCATCTTGCCGCACAAGCCCTGGTGCGTGACAGCTATGATGACCCGAAAACCACCTTTGATACCAACGTGGGTGGGGCGACGAACCTTTTGGAAGCCGTGAACGCTTGTGAAACCATTAAGGCACTGGTCTTTATCACGTCGGATAAATGTTACCGCAATAAAGAATGGATCTGGGGCTATCGGGAAAATGACGAACTGGGCGGTCATGACCCCTATTCAGGGTCCAAAGCAGCCGCTGAACTGGTTTTTGCCTCTTATCAAGATTCGTTTTTTGCCCATCGTGAAGGCTTTGCTGCTGCGACAACACGCGCAGGTAATGTCATTGGTGGCGGCGATTTCAGCGCCAACCGCATTGTGCCGGATTGCATCCGGTCCTTGCAGGCAGGTGAAGAGATTGTTCTGCGCAGCCCGAATGCGACCCGTCCGTGGCAGCATGTTCTGGAACCGCTATCCGGTTATCTGGTGATCGCGCGGGAACTGCTGTTGAATGCCGAAGCAACGCGCGGGGCCTGGAACTTCGGGCCGGAACCTGAAAATGTCCGTACCGTGGAAGAATTGACCCAGAAAGCCATTGATGTCTGGGGGGCAGGTGCTTTGCGTGTGGAAGCAGCGGACGCCAAATTCCACGAAGCCAACCTGTTGATGTTGAACATCGATAAAGCCAAGACCAAGGTTAACTGGCATCCGCAGTGGGATTTTGAAGAAGCGGTAGAAAAAACTGTTTCTTGGTACAAGCGCGTGGATGAAGGTGAAGACCCAATTGCGGTCACCGAAGAACAGCTGGCGACTTATCTGGATGGTGCCAAGTGATTGACGGTGTCGTCATAACGCCCTTAAAGCAAATCCATGATGAGCGCGGCGCAGTCTTTCACATGTTGCGCAAAGACGCCGATCATTTTGCCGATTTTGGCGAGGTTTATTTCTCTATCACCAATCCCGGTGTGATCAAGGGCTGGAAGAAACATACCGAAATGGTCAGTTCTCTCGCCTGTGTTCAGGGCCGTATGAAGCTTGTCTTGATGGATGAGGTATCAGGGCAGATTGATGAGATCATTCTGGGGGCAGAAGCAGCGGATTATAAGCTGGTGACCATTCCCCCCGGTGTCTGGACCGCCTTTACCTGCATCAGTGATGAGCCTGCCATGCTGGCAAATTGTGCCTCTATCCTGCATCGTGCGGACGAAGCAGAAGGCCGGGGGCTGGATAACCCGCCACTGGCTTATGAGTGGGGCTGATCGGTCATGAGAAAAGTTATTATCTCCGGCGTTTCAAGCTTTGTTGGTATGCATCTCGCCAAAGCTTTTGTGGAAGCAGGTTGGGGTGTCACTGCGCTGACCACCAAACGGGTCAATCAATATGACGGCATCCGTGCAGAACGTCTGAATGTGTTAAAGCCGCTGGTGACCTTTGAAGTCTGTGATGTGACGGATGCACAGGCGGTCGCCACATTGGTGGAAGAAGTTAAGCCGCAACTGTGGATTCAGCATGCGGGCTATGCCACCAATTATGCCTCGGCTGACTATGATCTGGCGCAATCTTTTGCCGTCAATGTTACACCGCTCAAGGCAATTTACGAAGCGCTGAACAAGGTTGGTGCCTGCATGATCCTGACGGGATCCAGCATGGAATATGGCTCCAGTAACGAAGCCAATAAAGAGGATGACCCCTGCTGGCCGGAAACACCTTATGGAGTTTCCAAGCTCGCGGAAACGGTGGAAGCCAAGCGTCTGGCTGCGCTTTATCGGGTGCGCACACGGGTGGCACGCCTTTATATCCCGGTGGGGACAATGGATGCGCCAGGCAAGTTGATGGATCATGTCATCACACAGCTAAAAGCTAGGGAAACTGTTGATTTATCGCCTTGTTCTCAAAAGCGTGACTTCTTAAGTGTTGAAGATATTAGTTCTGCTTATTTAGGACTGGCGGAAGATATGGCCCGTTGTGAGTTTGATATCTTTAATATCTGTTCAGGTCAGGCGACTTTGTTAAAGCATCTTTTGACCAGTCTTTGTCTTTATGCCGACCAGCCAGAAGAGCTGTTGAATTTTGGTGCCTTCCCCATGCGCGCGGGCGAGCCGATGATTTCTTATGGTGATAATGAGAAGGCAAAATCCTTGCTGAATTGGAAGCCGGGCAATCTCAACAAAGTGCTGTTGGAATTGCTTGATGACTGACCAGCCTGCCACAATCAATACCCTTGTAACCGGCGCCAGCGGCTTTATTGGGCGCGCGGTAACCAGACAGCTTGCGCCGGGAAGTTACATTGCGCTGGATCGTCATAACGTGGCTGAAAACGGTATCAATGCGGATTTAAGCCAGCCTGATTTACAGGTCGATCTGCCAGACACTATTAAAACCATCTATCATTTTGCCGGACAAATCTGGGGTGATGTGGCAACAGAATTGACCATGCTGGATAACGTGCTCGCTATGGCGAAGGCTTGCGGAGCTAAAAAGATCATCTATGCCTCTACCAGTGCGGTTTATGGGCAGGAAGTGATGGATCGCCCGGTGGAAGAAACTGCGCCTGTTGCCCCCATGTCCCCTTACGCGGAAGGCAAACTGCAGTGTGAGGCCAAACTGGCGGAAATTTCCAAGGGCTTGGGGATGGATGTGGCTGTGATGCGTTATTTCAACCCTTATGGTCTTGGACAGTTTGAAAAAATGGCCGTGCCTAATATGATGTCCAAAGCGCGTGCCGGGGAGAAGCTGGAAATTTTTGGCGATGGGGAACAGGTGCGTGATTTTATCTTCATCGACGATTTGGCCGCTGTGACCCTTAAGGTTGCTGAAACCATCCAGGGGTTTGAGATTTATAACGTGGGATCGGGCGAGGCTGCGAGCATCAATCAGCTGGCACAAGAGATTGTGGCTGCCACGAAATCGACCTCTCAGATCAATCACAGTGCCATCCCGGATGAGCGAAAAAATCTGGAAGTACATTATCGGGTTGCAAATATCGATAAAATTTCGTCACATACAGGCTGGACGCCGCAAACCTCTTTAAAAGAAGGAATTCGGCAAATCGTTGCAGCAAATGAGGCGGAATAAATGGGTGGTCTTGTTGCCCTGATCAATGCCAAAGGCGAGATTAACGCACAAACTCTCGTCGATATGACCCAGACCATCGCGCACCGCGGGCCCGATGGGGAAGGGTTTGCGCAACTGAGCCCCCAACGCGCCGGTCCGTTTGATCGCGAAGAAATCTCTGAAGACAGTGACTATTGTGTGGGTCTTGGTCATCGCCGTTTATCTGTCATTGATGTTTCAGACGGTGGCCATCAGCCCATGTGTGACCCCAATGGTCGCTACTGGATCACCTACAACGGCGAGATTTATAACTTTCTGGAATTGCGAAGTGAATTAATCGAACTGGGCCATCGCTTTAAAACCCACAGCGATACGGAAGTCCTGCTGACCGCCTGGACAGAATGGGGCAAAAACTGTCTTGATCGTCTAAATGGCATGTTCGCCTTTGTGATCTATGATCGCAAAACCAATGTGGTCACGGCTGTTCGGGATCGTTTTGGGGTGAAACCGCTTTACATGTGGCCCGGACCCAAGGGAATGTTGGCCTTTGCCTCTGAGATCAAGGCCTTTACGGTGCTGGACGGTTGGGGCCCTTATGTGGATGGGCAGGCCGCGTACGACTTTTTGGTCTGGGGGCTGAATGATCACAGCCGACGCACGATGTTTGCCAAGGTCGAACAGATTGCACCGGGCACACTGGCCGAGATCAAGATGGGTAAGCCACCACATCTGCAGAAATGGTATCAGGTTAAACCCAGTCGATTTACCCCCAAAGATTTCACTTTGGCGTGTGAACAGTTTCAGGACCTGTTTTTGAAATCCGTGCGTCTGCATCTGCGTGCTGATGTTCCCGTCGGTACGTCCCTGTCTGGCGGGTTGGATTCTTCGGCGATTACTTGTGCTACCCATGCCTTGCGCGAAGAAGGGGGTGCGGTATCGCGCCATGTGTTTTCAGCGCGTTCCAACCTCAACGCCTCGGATGATGGAGACTTGATAAAGGCGGTGGTTGCCAAAACAGATAGTGAGTCACATGAAATTCTGGCCGATGCGGACGGGTTTTTGTCCAATCTGGATAAAATGATCTGGCATTATGATGAACCATTCGGTTCTGCACAGGTTTTTGCGCAATGGAAAGCTTATGAAGCCGCAGGCAAAAGTGATGTGAAAGTTATGCTGGACGGCTATGGTGCGGATGAAACACTGCTGGGCAATAGCGCCATTTTGGGGCCGCATCTGGCAGGATTTATCAAACGGGGCCGCATAGAAGATTTTAAAAAAGAATGGGCCGTGCAGAAATCCATGTCGGGTCAGTCCAGTGAGGGATTGCGTGCCATGACCATGGACAATGTTTTGCCGGATTGGGCAGGTGGTGCCTTGCGCGGCCTGACCGGACGATCGCAAGCCACGCCCAACTGGGTGAATATCAAACAGCTGGATGTCAAACCCGGCGATCCCTTTGCCGCCCTTGGCGGGCGGGGCAAGGGGGTGATCATGACCTCCATCGCGCACTTATGTGCCTTAAGTCTGCCCATGCAGCTGAAATGGGCGGACCGTGCGGCCATGGCCCATGGTGTTGAAAATCGCGCACCGTTTTTGGATGCGGAACTGGTGGAATTTATCCTGGGCGCACCGATCAGCCACAAACTGCATCGCGGTGTCAGTAAACGTCTGCTACGCGACGGATTGTCTGATCTCTTGCCTGAAACAATCGTCAATCAGCGTGATAAAAAAGGGTTTGGGGCGGCAGAAGCATTTTGGGCAACCAAAGAAAAGCCCAATGATTTTTATAAATTTGTTGAAAAATCCGTGGGTGTTTCAAACGGTCTGTTAAAACCACAGGCCTTGAAAGTTGCACGTAATATCGCCAGTGGGTCTGATCCGTTTCACAACCGATTCATTCGGATGATGACGTTTGGTCTCTGGATGGAACGCTTTGGGGTAAAAGGATAAGTGATGGAAAAGCAGAAACTGAAAATCTGTTTGTTGGCAGCAGCAAACAGCAGTCATACCTACCTGCAATCTGGCATTTTACAAAGCTTTGGTCATGAGGTGACGTTGGTTTCCCCCGATGCAGGCCGTGTGCCCGACGGCGTGCGCCATGTGCCGTGTGCGGTTGAAAATACATCCGGGATCATGGGCAAGCTGAAGTGGCTTTATCAAATCTACAAGGGTGTACGCTCGGTCAAGGCGGATGTCTATCACGCTCATTACGCCGCAGAATTAACCACCTGGATGGCTGCCTTGGTGGGGAAGCGCCCGTTGGTCATCAGCTGTCTGGGTGGTGACGTTTTGTTTGAAGAACAGGGATCACAGGGCCCCATCGGGGAATGGTTGACCAAATGGTCCTTGAAGAAATGTGATCATATCACGGTTGTGTCCAATTTCTTAGGTGATGCGGTTGAAGGTTTTGGCATTTCGCGGTCTAAAATCCAACGGGTGGTCTGGGGCGTGAACCACACGATCTTTGGCCCTAAGGATGGGCAGAAAAATTACCGGGATCTGTGGCAGGTTGCAGATGATGCGCAGATTATTTTCAGCCCGCGTATGCTGAAACCTTTTTATAATCAGGCCATGATGGTGGATGCCCTAAAGCGGGTGGTGAAAGTCTGCCCCAAAGCCGTGCTGGTCTTTTCCACCTACAATCAGGATGAGGGTTTCCGAAAAGAGCTGGAAGCACAAATTTCTGCTGAAGGGCTGAGCGAAAACGTACGGTTCGCCCCACCCATGAACCAACAGGAAATGGTTATTGCCTATAACACGGCGGACCTGGTCTTAAGCCTGTCGCCATCGGATGGAACGCCTGTGTCGATTATGGAAGCCATGGCCTGTGGCACGCCCGTTGTGATGACTGATCTAGACCGTTATCAGGAATTTTTCACTCACGCTGAAACCGGCTATTTCACGCCATTGGATGCTGAAAAAGCGAGTGAAGGTATCATCGCGCTGTTGCAGGGTCGTACCTTATATGAGCGATTGCAGAGCCAGGCGATGGCTGTGGTGAAGGAAAAAGCTGATTTACATTCTCAGTCGCGTTTATTAGAAGAGTGTTCCTACCGTTTACTTGACCGCACATAGTTGGCTTTTCATGATTTTTCCACGCGCAATCAAATTTGTACCTGACGCTTTTGGCGTTGCGATTGTGTGTCAAATCCGGGGGAATAGCTGATGTGTGGCATTGCCGGGCTGCTTCTTCCCCAAGGAATAACGGTTGATCCCGCTGATCTGACCCTGTTTTCTGAAAAACAACACCATCGCGGGCCGGATGATTATGGCTTTCTGGGCTGGCAGCAGGGCAATCACCCCATTGAAATTTCGCGCAATGTTCAGCAGGTGGCAGAAAAAGCCAATGTGGCTTTTGTCCATCGCCGTCTGACCATCATTGATGAAACCGAAGGCGGGTGGCAGCCGATGAAAAGCCAGTGTGGCGGCTATGCTCTGTGCTTTAATGGGGAGATTTATAATTATCTCGAACTGAAGAAAGAACTTAAAGGACAAGGGGTTAGCTTTAAATCTCAAAGTGATACCGAAGTTCTGTTAAACGCCCTGATCCATTGGGGCGTAGAAAAGACTTTGCCGCGCCTGACAGGTATGTTTGCCTTTTCATTTTTAAATAGTAATGAACAGACAGTGACACTGGCACGCGACCCCTTTGGCATCAAGCCGATGTCTTATGTGGCCTATCAAAACGGCATTGCTTTTGCCTCTGAACTCACCACATTGCTGGCGTTGAATAGTTTTAAACGCACGATCAATGCGCAGGCTTTGTATAATTATCTGCGTTTTGGCTTTACCGATATGGGCGCAAAAACCCTGTTTGATGGGGTAAGCCATCTGCAGCCCGCCCATTACGCGGTTGTTGATCTGAATAATATCGCCATTAACCCACGGCGCTATTGGGCACCGACTATTCAGAAAACCACGGATATTTCCTATCAGGAAGCCACCAGCCATTTGCGCGACCTGTTTATGGACACGGTTAATCTGCATTTACGATCTGACGTTCCGGTTGGGGCGGCATTGTCCGGCGGGGTGGATTCTTCCGCTGTCGTAATGGCTATGCGTCAGTTAAAAGGTGATGACCTTAATCTCCATACGTTCAGCTTCATCGCACCGGGCGAAGCCATGGATGAAGAAAGCTGGGCGGATATTGTGGGCCAATCGGTGGGCGCGACCATGCATAAGGTTCAGTCCAACGGGCAGGAACTGATCAATGATCTGGACCATATCATTGAACGTCAGGGCGAACCGTTTGGCACCACCAGTATTTATGCCCAATATCGTGTTTTTGGTTTGGCAAGGTCAAAAAATGTCCCGGTTACGCTGGATGGGCAGGGGGCTGATGAAATTTTGGCCGGATATGTTCCTTTTATCGCGGCCAGATTGGCGACAATGCTGAAACGTGGGGAAATTTTGCGGGCAAAAGCCGTTCTGAACAATGCTTTGGCGACATCCGGGTCCAAATCCGGTGTGATTTTGCGCGCCATGCGGTTTTTGCTGCCCGGTGTTCTGCAGACCTTGGGACGGCGCATGGTTGGGGAAAAACTGGTGCCGGATTGGATGAATGCCAGCTGGTTTGAGGGGCGAAACGTTTCTTTGAAAGCCTTGCAAAAACCCATTCAGGGCGATGTGCTGCGTCATGAATTAAAAGAAAGTCTGGTCACCCGGGTTCTGCCGTCGCTTCTGCGTTATGAAGATAGAAATTCCATGGCCCATTCCATTGAAAGCCGGGTGCCGTTTCTGACAACGAAGATTGTCGATTTCCTTTACAGCCTGCCGGAAGACTATCTGATTGATGATCAGGGTCGGACCAAAGCTGTGTTCCGCGATGCGATGCGCGATATCGTTCCGGATTCGATTCTAGGTCGGCGTGACAAGATCGGTTTTGCGACACCAGAAGAAACCTGGATGGGGCAGGCGAAACCCTGGCTGGAAGATGTGCTGGCAAGTGATCGGGTGAAAGAACTGCCGTTTTTGCAGCAATCGGTCTTTCAGGCAGAAATTCAGGCCGTTCAGCGCGGGGACAAGGCCTTAAGTGGTGAAGTCTGGCGCTGGATCAATCTGGTCCGCTGGGCAGATACGTTTGATGTGGATTTTGTATCATGAAGTTAATTTATCTCAGTCCCGAACCGGAACGCCAAGGCCATGCGTCCTACACGCACGTGCATGAGATTATCAATAATCTCAAGAAAATGGACTGGGACATCGATCTTTATTGCCCGCGCTATGATGAAAAAGCCTTGCCCGGTGCGGTGTCTCGTTTGAAAGAGATTGGCAAGACCCTGTGGCGCGCGATGCGAGGGGGCAAACCAGATGCCTATTACATGCGCTGGCATTTTGCCGCCTGGCCGCTGGCTTTTTGGGCAAAATTGCGCGGCGTACCGTGTGTGATTGAAATCAACGGCCCGGTGGATGATCTGTTTATTGCCTGGCCGATTACGCGCAAAGCCAAATGGCTGTTTCGCTGGTTGATGGAAAGCCAACTAAAATGGGCAGCGGGATTGGTTCCTGTGACAGGTGGACTGGGTGAAGTTTGTCGCAAGGTTGTGGGTGACCAAAAACCCATGTCGGTGATCCCGAACGGGGCAAATACCGATCAGTTCAGCCCGGAAGCTGCTCATCAGGAAAATGACTATACCAGGGACTTGCCTGAAAAATTCTGCATTTTCTTTGGCACCATGGCGGCCTGGCAGGGGATCAGGACGGTTTTGGCGGCGGTGGAAAGTGATACATGGCCGAAAGACCTGCCGATTTATCTGGCAGGTGACGGGGCTGAGCGTCCTCATGTGGAAGAAGTGGCAGCGCGTCAGCCGGATCTGGTGAAATATCTGGGTCGCATCCCGTACGAACATTTGCCCAGCCTTGTGGCACGCGCTCAAACCTCCTTTATCTGTACAGAAAATCTGGAAGGACGCGGATCGACCGGATTGGCCCCGCTCAAGCTGTTTGAAAGCCTTGCCTGCGGGGTTGCGGTGGTCGCAACCGATATGCCGTTTCAGTCCGATGTTGTCAGGAATGGGCAATGCGGATACATTGTGCCTGCGGGCAGTCCGGATGAACTGGCAGCGACGGTAAACAAGCTTGTTTCAGGCGCAGATGAGCGGCTTGAAATGGGCAAAAATGCGCGGCGCGTGGCAGTGGAGGAACATTCCTGGTATGCGCGTGCGAAAGATACACACGACCTTTTAAAAACGGTAGTAAAATAAATGACGAATTATGCATTGATCGGCGCGGCGGGATATATTGCCCCCCGCCACATGAAAGCCATTAAGGAAACAGGCGGCGATCTTCTGGCGGCACTGGATACCAGCGACAGTGTTGGCATCATCGACAGCCATTTCCCCGATGCACGCTTTTTTACCGAATTTGAACGGTTCGACCGGCATATCGACAAGATCACACGTGCAGGCAACGGTCTTGATTATGTCAGCATCTGTTCGCCCAACTATCTGCATGATGCCCATTGCCGCTTTGGTCTGCGCAATGATGCCGACGTCATTTGTGAAAAACCATTGGTGCTGAACCCCTGGAACCTTGATGGTCTGGAAGAGATGGAACGCCACACAGGCAAGAAAGTCTATTCCATCCTGCAATTGCGCCTGCATGACGCCATCATCAAGCTGAAAGAAAAGATCGAAAGCGCGCCCAAAGATCATACATTCGATGTGGACCTGACATATATTACGTCACGCGGTGGCTGGTATCATGTGTCCTGGAAAGGGGATGAGCCAAAATCCGGCGGGATTGCGACCAACATCGGTGTGCATTTCTATGACATGTTGTCTTTCGTCTTTGGTCCGATGAAGACCAACGTGGTTCATCAGCGCACGGCCAAACATTCTGCAGGCTACCTTGAATTTGAACGCGCACGCGTGCGTTGGTTCCTGTCTGTGGACCGTAACGACCTGCCTGCCCATACGCCCGAAGGTCAGACGACATATCGTTCCATCACCGTTGATGGGGATGAGGTTGAATTTTCCGGTGGCTTTACCGATCTCCATACGCTTTCTTATCAGGATATCCTTGATGGCGGCGGCTTTGGTATTTCTGATGTGCGCCCGGCGATTGAACTGGTGGCCAACATCCGCACCATGGACCTGACACCACAAAAGGGTGAACAGCATCCCTTTGCCCAGGAAAAGGCCTGAGTGATGGGGAAAGCACCAAGTTTCGATGGCGTAACAATACATGAAAGCGCCTATGTGGATGAACCGTGTGAGATCGGGGCGGGGACCAAAATCTGGCACTTTTCCCACGTTCTTGGCAACACGACTATCGGTAAAAACTGCGTGCTGGGCCAGAATGTGGTGGCCGGACCCCATGTACAGATCGGCAACAACTGTAAAATCCAGAATAACGTCAGTGTCTATAAAGGCGTGGTGCTGGAAGACGGTGTGTTCTGTGGACCCTCTTGCGTTTTCACCAACGTAAATAACCCACGGGCCGAGATTGAACGCAAAGATGAGTTTCGCGAAACCCGGGTGAAACGCGGCACGACCATTGGCGCCAATGCGACTATTGTTTGTGGCGCAACCCTTGGCGAATATAGTTTTATTGCAGCTGGTGCCGTTGTGGCAGGCGATGTTGTACCTTATGCCTTGATGGCAGGCGTTCCGGCCAAACGCATCGGCTGGATGAGCAAGGCGGGTGGTAAGCTGGGCACAGATTTAAAATGCCCCATCGAGGGCACCCAATATCAGGAAACAGCAGACGGCCTGCTGATTGAGGCTTAAAACCATGGGTATTCCCTTTATCGACCTTCAGGCCCAACGTCGCGCCCTTGGTGACAAAATCAATCAGGCCATGCAGGATGTGCTGGAACGCGGGGATTTTATCCAGGGTCAGGCGGTCCGCACGTTCGAAGCGGAACTGGCAGAATTTACAGGCGTGGCCCATGTGGTCAGCTGTGCCAACGGAACGGACGCGCTGACCTTGGTTGGCATGGCCGAAGGGCTTGGTAAAGGCGATGCGGTGTTTGTGCCATCATTCACCTTCGTTGCAACAGCCGAAGCCTTTTCCTTGCTGGGTGTCACGCCCTTCTTTGTCGACGTGCTGCCCGATACTTATAATTTGGACCCACAAAGCCTGAAGCAGGCCATTACGGAAGCCAAACAATCTGGCCTGACCCCGCGTATGGTGGTGGCTGTTGATTTGTTCGGACAGCCAGCAAATTATCCTCAACTGGCTGAAATCACAAAAGAAAATGGTCTGATCCTGCTGGCAGATGCCGCGCAATCTTTGGGTGGGCAGATTGGTGATCAGAAAGTCGGTATCCTGGCCGATTACACCACCACAAGCTTTTTTCCGGCTAAGCCTTTGGGCTGTTATGGTGATGGCGGGGCGATCTTGTGTGAGGATGTAAACAAGGCTGCGCTATTGAAATCCCTGTCCCAGCATGGCAAAGGCACAGAGAAATACGATAATGTGTGCATCGGGCTGAACAGTCGCCTAGACACTCTGCAAGCTGCCATTCTTTCCGTGAAACTCTCTGTCTTTGCGGAAGAACTGGAAAAGCGCCAGATTGTGGCAGATCGCTATACCAACGCGCTGCATAATGTTGTCAAAACACCATTTGTTTCGGATGGGTATCAATCTGCCTGGGCGCAATATACCTTGCGTGTGGAAGACCGTGAGGGATTGAAAGCGCACCTGGCAGAAGCAGGCATCCCCAGTGCAGTCTATTACCCCATGCCCTTGAATAAACAAACCGGATATAAATCCGATCCGGTGGTCAGCACAGGTGTGGAAGTTTCAGAAGTGGCCGCAACGCAGGTGCTGAGCCTGCCCATGCATCCTTATCTGGAAGAAGACGTACAGTCCCAAATCATCACGGCCGTTGAGGCCTTTTATCGCTAGGAAATAAACGACATGTGTGGATTGGTTGGTTTTTTAGGGCAGGGCAAAGGCGCAGACGAGGCAGCCCAGCTGCTAGAAAAAATGACCGACCAGATCATTTCGCGTGGACCGGATGATCAGGGCCATTGGGTGGATGACACGGGCATTGCCCTTGGTTTTCGTCGTCTCTCTATTCAAGACTTATCGCAGGCCGGGCACCAACCCATGGCGTCCGCTTGCGGGCGTTATATGATGGTCTTTAACGGCGAAATTTATAATTTTCAGGACCTGCGCGCAGAGATTGAAGGTGAAAACTGGACAGGCCATAGCGATACCGAAGTTATCCTTGCACTGATCAGCCGTATCGGCTTTGAAGCCACGCTTGCAAAACTGAACGGCATGTTCGCCATTGCGCTTTGGGATAAGCAGGATCAGCGCCTGTTTCTGGCCCGTGATCGCATGGGGGAAAAGCCGCTTTATTATGGGTCAGAAAAGGGCACGTTCTTTTTTGCGTCTGAAGTCCGTGCCCTGAAACCCCATCCTGATTTTACGGCGACGATTAATCCCAAGGCTGCAAACGCGTACTTTCGCTTTGCCTATGTGCCGGACCCGCTCTGTATCTATGAAAATTTTGCTAAGCTGGAACCGGGGCATTTTCTGACGGTGAAAGCAGGCGAAGCGCCAAAGGTTCAGGCTTTCTGGAAGCCAGAAGATGAATTTATCAAGGCGCGTAGCAATCCATTTGCTGGTTCACGCGACGAAGCGACAGCAGAACTAAAGAAACGTCTGTTGAAAGGTGTGGAACAGCGCATGGTGGCTGACGTTCCGGTTGGTGCGTTTTTGTCGGGCGGGATCGACAGTTCCACCGTTGTCGGGCTGATGAATGATGTGGCTCCGGGTCGGGTGCGCAGTTTTGCCATCGGGTTTGATAATCCGCGCTTTGATGAAAGTCCACATGCCGAAGCGGTGGCCGAACATCTAAAGACCGATCACACCACTTTTAAAATGTCTGAACAGGATTGCCTGGATGTGATCCCGAGCTTGCAGGACGTCTATGACGAACCGTTTTCTGATCCATCGCAGGTGCCAACCACACTTTTGTGTCGTCTGGCGCGTCAACATGTGACGGTCACCATGGCAGGTGATGGCGGGGATGAACTTTTTGGCGGCTATGGGCGTTATTGGGATGCGGCGAAACATTGGCGCAAGGTTCATCACATGTCGGGCTTTCGAAAGGGCCTGAACAAGAAAATCCTCATGTCCATGGCCCATAGCCCGTCACGTATGGCGCGGCGTTTTCGCAAGAAACTCAATCGCTTGTATCATGAAACGCCAGCTGAGTATTACGCCAACCATATGAGCCGCTGGCGCATGGATGAAGGGCTGTACCGCGCAGATCAGCTGGCCCATAATATTTATGATGAACCGTTGGTGGATGGTGAGGACGTTTCGCTGGAACGTAGCCTGATGCATCGCGATACCGTGGCCTATTTGCCCAGCAATCTGTTGGTCAAGACAGATCGCGCCAGCATGTCCACCAGTCTGGAAATCCGCGCGCCTCTGCTGGATCATGACCTGATCGAATTTATCTGGTCTTTGCCCGATGCTTATACGGTCGATGATCATAAAAAGGGGATTTTGCGCGATGTGCTTTATCAATATGTTCCTCCTGCAATCGTAGATCGCCCTAAACAAGGGTTTGAACCTCCGCTGATTGACTGGCTGCGTGGGCCTTTAAAAGATTGGGGGGATGATTTGCTATCGATCAGCCGGATCAAGGATAATCCTTATTACAACGCCGATGTGGTGCAAAGCCGTTGGCAGGATCACCGTAGCGGCAAACGCGCTTGGACCTATCCTTTGTGGACGGTTTTGATGTTTGAAGCCTGGCTGGATCAACAATGAGCCTAACGGGGACGCACCAGAAAGTTCTTTGGGCTTTTTTTGCCGCAGTTGTGGGATTAAAAGCGGTTTTTCTCGCGATTTACGGCCCCATGCATTTGCCCGACAGCGGTGGCTACACGCGCTTTGCCGACTGGATTTTGAACGACACCCAATGGCGTACCAGCCTTGATCTGAAAGATTACTGGTATCCGCCGTCGGGTTTTCGATCCATCGGCTATCCAGCCTTTATTGCGCTGATGAAACTGATCGCCAGCAACAGTTATGACTGGCTGGTGGTTTTTGTACAGATGGGCCTGTCCCTGTTTGTGACTTATCGGCTGATCACACTTGCCCTGGCCTTGAAGCTGTCGTTTTATGTCGCCCTGTTTGTCGGGGCAACACATGCGATCAGCCTTGGGTTTTTGCTGGATCAATGTGTCTTAACCGACAGTCTGAATGCCAATATTTTGCTGTGCGCAACCTTGATCATGGCGCAGGGAATTGTGGAAAAACGCCCTGTAAACTGGCAGGCCATGATCACGGTCGGTTTATTGGTTGCGCTGGCGTTTCTGATCCGTGAAGCAGGCAGTTATCTGCAGTATCTTTATTGGCCGCTGGCGTTTTGGTGGTTGTTCAGGACGGTGGAACGCTGGAAACAACGCGCGCTGTTGTTTGCCTGTCTGATCCTGCCCATGATCATCTTTACCCAAAGTTATAAAACCTGGAACCAGATGCGCACGGGGGAACGGTTTGTCACCACGGCCGGGCAGACAACGGTCTTTTTCCCGGTGCTGGAATTGAAAAAGCGCGGAATCAATGCATTTGAAAATGATCCCTACCTGAAGGACATGCCGCCTTATCATGAACCGCTTTGGCGCGTGGCCCCGTTGCAGAATATCCGGGTTATCAATACTCATCTGGTCAAGGAACATGGCTGGGATGCGTTGGATGTGTCGCGCTATGCCTTTAAGACATTCTTCCGTTTATGGATGGAACGCCCCGCCGATATGGCGAAGATTACCATGGGGGCAATCTCTCTCAATCAGGCCTTCATGCCCTTGTCCCCTGTGGAAACCGCGCTGACCTATCCTTTCTGGGAAACGGAAAGAAAGCCGTTTTGGGATAAGATGGAACTGACCTACAAGGTAAGAGATTTTGGCCGTTATGATTTGCTGGCCGCTTACGTGGCACGTCATGCAGAACGAGTTGTCAGCTTTTTTATCACGATTTGTTTTGTGTTGGCTGTCCCGGTTTTGATCATCAGACAGGGGATTAAATCAGGTTTCAGATTTACCGAGATGGACCAGAATCTCGTTCTATTCGGCCTGTTTTGGCTGATATATATCGGTTTTACCGGGGCTTATGCGCTGGTAAATCTGGAACAGCGCTATCTCCTGTCAGTCTTTCCGCTTTGCACCTTGTCTGGTGTCTATCTCTGGACCCGGTTCTTTAGTTGCGAAGCGAGCCTTTTAGAACAAGGCGAGAGCCAACAAAGTTGATCGGGATGCCGACCAATGTGACGATCAGGATGGCAGGATAGCGATCGATCCCGGCGAGATCGACACAGACGTACAGTACGGTTCGCCCGATCAGGTAGGAAAATCCGTAGAAAGCAAAGTAAAGCATCAGCTTTCTGGCGTTTAGATCCACATCAAAGGTCTTTTTGGAATTGAGCGCCCAGGAAATACCTGTGCCCACTGCAAAGGCAATGGCAAAGGCGGGTTGGTGGCTCATAAACGATAAGGCCCCCCAATAGACCAGCCAGTGAATGACCGTATTGATAAGCCCGACGATGAGAAAACTGATCATCTCTTTTTTCATGGGGCGCACCTTATACCATGACTGCCAAAAGAAAAACCCTTTACCCCTTTTGTGATTGCATTATAAGTCACAACGGGTTTTATGAGGCTGGATATGGTTTTGAGCGATCAACAACGAAAAGTGTTTTGGGGTTTTGGCCTGGCGATCATTGCCATTAAGGCTGTGTTCTTGTTTGGTTATGGCCCCGTGATCTCGCCGGATAGTGCGGGATATACCAGTTACGCTGACATGATCCTGAATGAAACGGCCTGGATGCATAGCGTTGATCTGACCAATTATTGGTATCCGAAAACGGCTTTTCGGTCCATCGGCTATCCGGCTATCATTGCTTTTACCAAAATGCTATCGCCTGATTATTTCGGCTGGATCCTTGTGCTGGCCCAGATGGTCTTGTCGCTTTTCATCAGCTATATGCTGTTTAAACTGGCCCTGGACATGAGCAACCGCTTCGGCCTTGCCCTGTTTGTGGCGTTTGCCCACGCTATGGGGCATGGCTTGTTGCTGGATCAAAGTGTGCTGACTGACAGTCTGAATGCCAATTTGATCCTGCTTGCCTTGATTATTGTCGGGCGCGGGATTGTGGGGCGGATTGATCCAAAGGCGGGCCAATTGATCTTGGCTGGTTTATTGATAGCTATTGCATTTCTGATCCGTGAATCGGGTAACCAGTTGCAGATCCTATACTGGCCGTTTGTGATCTGGTGGCTGGTGTCCATTTCGCAAAGCTGGGGGCGTCGTATCGTCTTGTTTCTATGTTTCATCGCCCCGATGGTGATCTTTACTCAAGGATACAAGACTTGGAACGATTATCGCACGGGGGAACGCTTTATCACGACCGCAGGCCAGACCACCATGTTTTTTCCGGCGGTGGATATGCAGTCACGCGGCGTCAATGCCTTTGAAAACGACCCTTATCTGAAGGACAAACCGGCATATTTTCAACCGATGGACCAGCGTACTGATTTGCAGCATGTTGGTACGATCAATCACCATTTGGTCAAAACATATGGCTGGAACGCGCTGGATATTTCGCGCTATGGCTTTAAGAAATTTGTCGATTACTGGCTGGAATATCCCGTTGACATGCTGGTGGTGACCTTTTCCAATATCCGGGAAAAACAGGCCTTTAATGCCTTTATGCCATTTGAAGCAATGATGAGCATTGATTTCTGGGCAACGGGCACAAAACCATTTCAGAAAAAACGTGACCTGTTTGAAAAGGTGAAACAGGACAATCGCTATGATTTGCTGGCAGCCTATATCGGGCGCAATATTGCCCGCGTAATATCGATTGTGCTGACGGTTTGCCTGATCTTTGGGGTTCCATATTTTACAATTCGACATTTTATCGCCCAAAAATTCAGAGTTTCCGAAATCCGGCCTGATTGCATGCTGATTTTTATGTTTTGGCTGGTTTATTTGGGCTATACATTTGCCTTCGCGATGGTTCATCTGGAACAGCGTTATCTCATGCCGGTCATTCCTTTGGGGACATTGGCCGCGATGATGATTTTAACCGGACCATTTGATCGCATCAGAACAAAGCTTGGCGGGCTAAGAAACAGGGGATCGCGCTAACATGGCTATTGACGACAAAGCATCTGAAATTGAGCTTTCGGTTATTGTTCCGTTTTATAACGAGGAAGATAATATCCGCCCGCTTTATGAAGAAATTCGCGATATTCTGGTCAAAATTGGCCGCTCGTATGAAATGGTCTTTGTAAACGATGGTTCCAAGGACAAGACGCTGGAACGCGGCCTTGAGATCGCAAAAGAAGACCCGCATGTCCATATGATCGACCTGCTGCGCAACTATGGTCAGACAGCAGGCCTGATGGCAGGGCTGGATCATGCAAGCGGCAAGATCATTGTCTCCATGGATGGTGATGGTCAGAACGATCCGGGCGAAATCCCCAAGCTTCTGGAAAAACTGGATGAAGGTTATAGTGTGGTTTCCGGTTGGCGTGCAGACCGTCAGGACAAGGAATTTACCCGCAAGCTGCCCAGCCGTATTGCCAACTGGTTGATTTCAAAAGTGTCTGGCGTGCATCTGCATGACTATGGCTGTGCGTTGAAAGCTTATAAGCGCGAGGTGGTGGAACAGGTGCGCCTTTATGGGGAAATGCATCGCTTCATTCCGATCTATACCGTCTGGCAGGGTGGTAAGATCGCGGAAGTCCCGGTTAATCACCGCGCCCGTGTGCATGGGGAATCAAAATACGGGCTGAACCGAATTTTCAAGGTTTTGCTGGACCTGTTCCTGGTCATGTTTATGGAACGCTATATGACCAAGCCGATCTATATTTTCGGTGGCTTTGGTTTCCTGTCTTTGGCCCTTTCCGGTGGCTGTGCGCTCTGGGCGATTTGGTTGAAAATCTTTGATGGCACGTCCTTCATCCTGACGCCATTACCGACATTGGTCGGGACCTTCTTTACCACGGGCGTTTTGTGTATCCTTATGGGGTTATTGGCAGAATTGCTGATGCGGACCTATTTTGAAGCCCAGGATAAAAAGATTTACCAAGTTAAAACCCATAATAACTTCCCAAAAGAATAAGTAAAATTTATGTGTGGGATTGCAGGATTTTATGGTCCGGGTGACCGGGAAGACCTTCAGCGTATGGCAGATGCGATAAGGCATCGCGGGCCGGACGGGGACGGGTTTTATAAGGCCCCAGATCAACCCCTGCATCTGGCGCACCTTCGTCTGTCCATCATGGATTTGGAAGGCGGCAAACAGCCGATGACCAATGAAGATGGCACCGTCTGGGTGACTTTTAATGGGGAAATCTATAACCATGAAGAGCTGCGCGCTGAGCTGAAATCCAAAGGCCATGTCTTTGCCACCGATCACAGCGATACCGAAGTGCTGGTTCATGGTTGGGAAGAATGGGGGGAAGAATTGCCCCTTAAACTGAACGGTATGTTCGGTTTTTCCATTTATGACCAGAACCAAAACTGTCTGTTCTTGGCGCGCGACCGTTTTGGGGAAAAGCCGCTTTATTGGGCGCAGCAGGGTGACCTCTTTGCGTTTGGATCAGAACTGTCTGTTTTTGATCAGCATCGCCAGTTTAAAACTGCGATTGATCGCACGGCCCTGAAGAAGTTTTTCGCTTATGGCTACATCCCATCGCCTTACAGCTTTTATCAGAATTGCCAGAAGCTCAAACCGGGCCATTGGTTGCGCTTTGATCTGAAAGACCAGAAGGTTGATCTCAAGGCCTATTGGCAGTTCCGCATCAATGTGGCTGATAACCCGCCAAGCTTTGATGAAGCGGCAGAAGAGATTGAACATCTGCTGAAACAATCGGTTAAACGCCGTTTGATGAGTGACGTGCCCTTGGGTGTGTTCCTAAGCGGCGGCGTGGACAGTTCTGCCGTTGCTGCCGCCATGTGTTCCATGCGTGATCCGGCATCGGTTAAAAGCTTTGCCATCGGGTTTGAGGAAAAATCTTTTGATGAGTCTGAACATGCGCGCTTTATGGCCAATGCCTTGGGCAGCGATCATCATGAAAAAATCCTCGACTTCAATCAGGCGCGCGGGCTGATTGGCGATGTGTTTGCCAAGCTGGATGAACCGATGGGTGATGGCTCTCTTCTCCCCACCTATCTGTTATGCGAATTTGCCCGTCAGAAAGTCACCGTGGCCTTAAGCGGCGATGCGGGGGATGAAATCTTTGCAGGCTATGATCCGTTCAAAGCCCTGAAACCTGCGTGCCTCTATAACAGCGTCATGCCCGGCTTTGCCCATAAAGGCATGAAGGCCCTGGTTGATCTGATCCCGAAATCAGGTAAGAACATGAGTTTGGATTTCAAACTGCGCCGGGTCTTGATGGGGCTGGATTATGGCCCGGAGCTGTGGAACCCGGTCTGGATGTCACCGCTGACCAAATCCGATATTGATGATTTGTGTCATGAACCGACCAGCCTGGATGAAATCTACGGCGATGCCATGGCGCTTTGGCAGGAAGATGCCCATAAGGGTGTGGTGGATAAATCCTTGGAATTTTTCACCAATTTCTATTTGCCGGACGACATTCTGACCAAGGTGGATCGCGCTGCCATGATGAACGGTTTGGAGGCAAGATCCATCTTTCTGGATAATGATCTGGTAGATTTTGCCCGCACGCTTCCGGCGGAATACAAGTTCGATGGCAAGACCACCAAGAAAGTGCTCAAGAAAGCGGTGGAACGACTGGTGCCGCAGGATATCCTGAACCGACGCAAAAAAGGTTTTGGCATTCCGTTGATGGCCTGGATGAAGGATGTGGACTTATCCGCCAGCAAGGCTGTGGATTATGGCTTGAATGAAACCGTGGTCGCAGGCAATATTTCGGCCCATCAAAGCGGGCAAAAGGATTATCGTTTCTTTTTGTGGAACTGGATGATCCTGCAGAATTTCAAATCACAGGGGTAGGGTGATGTCGAAAAGTGTTTCTTATGCGCTAACCATTCTGGCGACGGTCTTTTTGGTGGCCTTGATTGCTGGGGGCTACTATCTGGGCAACAAGTTCGCTTTTAAGGATGTGGGCAAAGTGACGCGCAACATCAATATGCCCGTGACCCTTCATTTCGCCATGCACCGCCATGATGCTGATAAAATCGACGATCCGGCCATCGCCGATATGTATGCGAGCCTTTATGAGCTGGAAAAACCAACCCGCGAAAAGATTGAAACCACCCTGCAAAATGTGGTGTGGGAACCTGCTTTGACCCCGGAACCTTTTGTCGGCCACAAGCTGAAAAAAGACCAGCAAGGCCTGATGCAGGCCAATATCCATGGTTTCCGTGATGGACGTGATGATCTGTCAGTAAAGCCTGAGGATGTGGTGCGTATCTTTATCACAGGCGGGTCCGTGGCCTTTGGCGCGGGGGCAAAAAGCGACGCCGATACGATCTCTGCCTATTTCGAAAAGATGCTGAATGACGAGGTTGCGCCTAAAACAGGTTATCGTTATCAGGTCATCAACACAGGCATTCCGGCCTGGGCAACCACGCAGGAACGGATTTTGATCGAAAACAAACTGGTGGATTTGAAACCGGATGTGATCTTGATGTTTTCCGGCAATAACGATGTGCATTGGGCGCTGATTGAAACGGAAGATCCCGCCAATTTCTGGTCTTATTATGATCGCAACTTCGTTTTGCTGGTCAATAACACCAATCAGAAACTGGGCTATGGCCCGGCTGTGGCTGATTTCAGCCTGCAAAATGACCGTCCAAGCTGTGGTCGCGTGGCAGAAGTGGCCAAACGCAATGTGTCGCTGGCGGCGCACGTGACGGAAATGTCCGGGGCAAAATTGATCTTTGCTTTGCAGCCCAATATCTTTACCAGCGGGAAAATCCTGACAGCGGCAGAACAGAAGTTGGTGCAGCGTTATCGTGACGGGGCGAAGAAAGAAAAGCCGATCTGGTTGGAATGTTATCAGGATTTACGTGATGAACTCGGCGCGATTGATCAGGGAAATTATGAATTCCGCGATTTCTCAACCGCTTTTTCTCACATGAAGGATGACCGCGAAGTCTTTCTGGATGCCTATCACTTCGCCAATTTGGGCAATCGGGAAATTGCAAAAGCCTTTTTAAAGCAGATCGACTGGTCGATCCTCACACCTGCCGCAGGGATGAAGTAATATGAGCAACCAATTAAAACTCCTTCTCTGGATCGTAACTGGGTTGTTTGTGGCCGGGCTGTTGTTCTTTGGCGGGTTGCGTGTCATTGGTGCCCATAACAGGGATTGGGCCATTGGTGCAGGGGTGCTTTATGCCTTGCCGATTATCCTGATCCTGATCCCGCGTACCGGAACGCGTACCACTGGGGCGTGGATTGGGGTTTTCTTACTCATTGAATTTATCCTGTCCATCACCATTCATGATACGGACTATCACACCATGGTGCCGAACCTGGATGAAAAGCTGGAAGTCGTTGGGGATGTCATGCCTGGCTTTGCAGGCATTCAGCAAATCACCACGGATCATAAAGGTTTCCGCGTCACCCGTGATGTGGATTATGACAATAAACCGGACAATGCCTATCGTATCTTTGCTGTGGGGGCATCGACCACCGCGCAGGATTATCTGGGCGATGAAAAGACCTGGACCCATCAGTTGCAGCAGCATCTGCAGGCAGATATGGCGGACAAGCAGGTGGAGGTCATCAACACCGGGCTTTCGGGCCTGCGCGCTGAACAGAATGTCTCCACCTTGAAGAATATTCTGGCGTACGATCCGGACATGGTGGTGTTTTTGCTCGGCATCAATGACTGGAACCGTCAGATCCGCCATGAACTTTCCGATGGTCTGGCGCGCAAACATTTCTTTGAACAGTATCAGCCGGAAAAATCTTTGATCGGCACAGCCGTGCAGGCGATCCGGGCCAAGGTCCGTGCGGCCAGAAAAGCGGGGAAGCCCGTGCCCAAGAAAGAAATTCAGAAAGCGGATGGGAATTATTACGCCAAACACAATCGCTCGTTCGAGCGGCGCACGCTGAAACCTTTCGATGTGACAGCCGTGTCGGAAAACTATGATGATGCGGTCACCGATTTGATGGAATTGTGTCAGGCATTTGAGGTGAAATGCGTCTTTCTCACCCAGCCAACTGGATACCAAGAGGGGGCAGAAAAAGAAATTGTCGATCGTTTCTGGATGACTCCGCCGGAAGAGGCTTACACGGTTGGCATGACGGGTGTGCAGAAAATCTCTCAGCTCTATAACAATTATCTGATTGAAAAGTCGAAAGAATTCGGCCACCAAAGTTGTGATATCGCCAAAGATGTACCGCCGACCACCGAATATATGTATGACGATTGCCACTATAACGAAAATGGCGCACGCCATGTGGCAGAGCTTGTCTATCGCTGCATCGCCAAATAACTTGCTTTCATTATAAAGAATAGATAAAAAGCCTTAGCAGTTTTTAGGTGGGTAGAATGCACGAAGAACATCAGTCAACACATGAGATAGAAACCTCTTCGGATCGAAGCTTTGGTCTGACAGTAGGGGGGATTCTTGCTTTGATCGAGGCGTATCGCCTTTGGTCCAATGAAACGCTGGATACGCTAGGCATTGTCCTTTTGGCAATTGCGGCACCCTTGTTGCTGTTTGGTCTGATCTATCCGAAAATTCTGGCACCGCTCAATAAAGCCTGGATCAAGCTTGGCTTTATCATGTTCAAGATCGTCAATCCAATCATCATGTTCCTGATCTATGTGCTGACCATTGTGCCCATCGGCCTGATCATGCGTCTGTTTGGTAAAGACCCGATGCGCATGAAGCTTGAACCAGACGCTAAATCCTATTGGATCGAACGCGATCCGGCAGGTCCCAGCCCTGAATCCATGAAAAATCAATTCTAAAGAGATCGAAGAAAAATGGCCTTTATTGCAGAACTCTGGGCGTTCATGAAAGAGCGCAAAAAATTCTGGCTTTTGCCCATCATTGTTGTGATGGTCTTGTTTGGCGGCTTGTTGGTCTTGGCCCAGGGGTCTGCCGTTGCGCCATTTATTTATACGTTATTCTAGGATCATATGATGCGCATTCTCGGTATTTCCGCTTTTTATCACGATAGCGCTGCGGCCTTGCTTGTCGATGGCACCATTGTTGCCGCTGCACAGGAAGAACGTTTCACGCGTAAGAAACATGATCCGGGCTTCCCGAAAAATGCTATTGAATATTGCCTGGAAGAGGCAGGCATTACCATGGCGGATGTGGATTTTGTTGCTTTCTATGACAAGCCGTTCCTGAAATTTGAACGCCTGCTGGAAACCTATCTGGCCTTTGCGCCAAGCGGGTTTCGCTCGTTCAAAACAGCCATCCCCGTTTGGATGAAGGAAAAGCTCTTCCAGAAAGACTTCCTGCGCAAGGAATTCAAGAAATACGATCCTGACTTTGACTGGATGAACAAGCTTCTGTTTGCAGAACACCATCAAAGTCACGCAGCTTCTGCCTTTTATCCCAGCCCGTTCGAAGAAGCCGTTGTGCTGACCATGGATGGTGTGGGTGAATGGGCAACAACATCGGTTGCCATTGGCCGTGGCAACAAAATGGAGATGGTGAAGGAAATTCACTTCCCGCACTCGCTGGGTCTTCTCTATTCCGCTTTTACCTATTACACGGGTTTCCGGGTCAATTCCGGGGAATATAAAGTGATGGGTCTGGCCCCTTATGGGGAGCCTAAATATAAAGACCTGATCATGGAAAATATCATTGATGTGAAAGAGGATGGCTCTTTCCGTCTGGATATGTCCTATTTCAACTACTGTACCGGCCTGACCATGACGAACCAGAAGTTTGCAGATCTGTTTGGCAAACCTGTGCGCTCTCGTGACGGGGAAGACCTTGAACAGTTCCATATGGATATCGCGGCGTCCGTTCAGGCGGTCACCGAAGAAGTTGTCCTGCGTCTGACCAAGTCTTTGGCAGAAGAATACGGCATCAAGAACCTGTGTATGGCAGGCGGTGTGGCGCTGAACTGTGTGGCAAACGGTAAAGTCCTGCGCGACGGGGCGTTTGAAAATGTCTGGGTTCAGCCGGCCGCCGGGGATGCAGGTGGCGCATTGGGTGCGGCTATGACCGCACATTTCCACCATAAAGGCGGCGCGCGTGTTGCCGATACGGGTAAAGACTTTATGCGCGGATCATATCTGGGTCCGGTGTATGAGCAAAAAGATATTGAAAAACGCCTGACTGAGGCAGGTGCGGTGTTTGAAGTTATGTCTGATGAAGACACAATTTCTGCCACTGCAGATGCCATGGCTGCTGAACGTGCCATTGGCTGGATGCAAGGACGTATGGAATTTGGCCCGCGTGCGCTTGGTGGTCGATCCATCATTGCCGATCCTCGCTCACCAAAAATGCAGAAGACCTTGAACCTGAAGGTAAAATATCGTGAATCTTTCCGTCCGTTTGCGCCATCAGTGTTGGCAGAAGATGTGTCAGACTGGTTCCAGCTGGAAGGCGAAAGTCCATATATGCTGATGGTGGCGGATGTCCATAAGGACAAGCAAAAAGAAATGACGGCGGAACAGGAAGCCCTGTTTGGGATCGAAAAGCTGAACGTGCCACGTTCTGACATTCCGGCGGTAACTCACGTTGATTATTCTGCACGTATTCAGACCATTCATACCGATACCAACCCACGTTTCCATGCGGTTGTGTCTGCCTTTAAGGAACGCACAGGCTGCCCGGTGTCGGTGAACACCAGCTTTAACGTGCGCGGTGAACCAATCGTCAATACCCCGGAAGATGCGTTCCGCTGTTTTATGGGGACCGAGCTTGACAACCTGGTGGTTGGCAATTGTTTCCTGAAAAAAGAAGATCAGGACGAAAAGCTCAAGCTCGATTATAAAAATGCGTTTGAATTGGATTAATGGTCAATTCGTTTCTGGATAAATCATCTTTGAAAATGGGTGATGCGGTTGCCCTTATTCTTCTGACTGAAGACGGAGAATATGTGTTGCAGCATCGTGATGATATTGAAGGTATCTGGTATCCCAACAAATGGGGCTGCTTTGGTGGTGGTGTCGATGAAGGTGAGACACCGCAACAGGCGCTGGAACGGGAAGTCAGGGAAGAAATCGGTTTTGTACCGAAAAAAATGACACCCTTTTGCAGCCTTGATTTTGATTTAAGTGATGCGGGAGAACGTATCTATTATCGTAGATATTACACAGCAACATTAAATGCAGAAGAATTTCGTCAAATACAATTGGGTGAAGGACGTGCATTTGCGAGCTTTCAGCCAGAAAAACTGGATCAGGATGTGTCATTGACGCCGTATGACAGCTTCGCACTCTTGCTGCATTACAAAAAATCTGGACACTAAAGACGTAATGTTCCAATTTGTCGGTCAAACATTCTTAAATCGATAGTTCTTTAATAAATAACGTTCAAACAGGAAATCTATGGCAAAAGTTGGTGTGATCGGTGCAGGGGCGTGGGGGACGGCTCTCGCTTGTGCGGCTCAGCGTGCGGGGAATGACGTTCTTATTCAGGCCCATGAACCCGAAGTCGCCGAGGCGATCAACCGCAGCCATTCCAACCCGATTTATCTGCCCAATACAAGTCTGGATGCCAATATCAAGGCGACAGCTGACCTTGTCGATCTTTCTGACAGTGATGTGATCTTGATGGTTGCACCTGCCCAGTTTGTGCGCGCAACAGCCAAACAGCTTAAGTCTGTGATCAAGGTGGGCACACCGCTTTTGATCTGCGCCAAAGGGATTGAACTGGACAGCGGCAAGATCATGAGCGAGATTTTGGATGAAGAACTGCCCGATGTTGAAATCGGCATTCTGTCCGGCCCGACCTTTGCCAGTGAAGTTGCCAATGCGTTGCCCTCTGCCTGTACTCTTGCGATGGAAAGTATGGAACGGGCCATGGTGGTGGGTAAACTTGTCGGGTCCAACCGTTTTCGTATCTACGCCAGTGATGATGTGGTCGGCGCGCAAATTGGTGGGGCAGTGAAGAACGTTTTGGCCATTGCAAGTGGCATGGTGTCGGGCAAAGGTTTTGGTGATAATGCACGCGCGGCCCTGATTACCCGCGGGATTTCAGAACTGGCCCGTTTGGGTGTGGCCAAGGGTGCGAAATCAGAAACATTGATGGGATTATCCGGGATGGGCGATTTGACGCTGACCTGCAATTCCATGCAATCACGAAATTTCTCCCTCGGGGTGGCTTTGGGCCAGGGGGAAAAGCTGGATGATATCCTGAAGGTACGTAAAGCCGTGACCGAAGGGGTTTATACAGCACGTTCTGTCTGTAAACTGGCAGAAACACTTGGTGTGGAAATGCCGATCTGTATCGCTGTGAACAAAATTTTAAACGAGGGAGCTGACATCAATCAGGTGGTTGATAACCTGCTGGCCCGTCCATTTAAGGAAGAACTCTGATGCTTTATGTCATTAAATGCGTTGATAAGCCCGATCACCTCCAGGTGCGCCTGGACAACCGCCCCGCCCATGTGGATTACCTGAAATCTTACGGTGAAAAACTCTTTGCGGCAGGTCCGACCCTGGCGGAAGAAGATGACAATATGAATGGTTCTGTTGTGATCCTTGACCTGGAAAATTTGGCTGAAGCGCAGGATTTCTGTGATAACGATCCTTACGCCAAAGCAGGTCTGTTTGAATCTGTGAGCATTTCCAAATGGAAGAAAGTGCTGCCTGCATAACAAAATTGTCATCCCGCACTTGTTGCGGGACAATCTTTGGAAGGAAGGCAAATTTGCACAACAGGTTGTCCCGGAATAAATCCGGGATGACAGGTAGGGGTGAAGCGGAAAAATGAATTATTGGCTTGTTAAATCCGAACCCAACAGCTGGTCGTGGGACGATCAGGTGGCAAAGGGTGTGGAACATTGGGATGGCGTTCGCAATCACCAGGCCAGTAATTTCATGAAAGACATGGCTATTGGTGATCGCGCCTTCTTTTATCATTCCGGTAAGGAAAAAGGCGTCGTTGGTGTGGTTGAAGTGGTCAAAGAGGCTTATCCGGATCATACCGATGAAAGTGGTCGTTTCGTCATGGTGGATTTTAAGGCACTGTATCCTTTTACTCGGATGGTCTCCTTAAAAGAGATCAAGGCGGAACCACGCCTCAGTGAGATCGCCTTGTTAAAACAGTCCCGGCTGTCGGTCATGCCGATCCCGGCCGAGGCCTGGAAAATTATTTGTGAAATGGGAGAGACAGACGCATGAGTGATCATCGCCTTTGCAACATCAACGATGTGGAAGAAGAAGACAGCAAAGAATTTGTCATTCCCAACGAAGAAAACGGCACCTCCGTCTTGGCTGTCAAAAAGGATGGCATCTTCGCCGTCTACAAAAATATCTGCCCGCATCTGGGTGTGCCGATGAACCTGGAACCGGACCGATTCTTGGATGTTGAAAAGAATTTTATCCTCTGTTCCACTCATGGCGCTCTATTTAAAATTGATGATGGGGAATGCGTTCACGGCCCTTGCCTGGGCAAATCCCTTACCCGGATACCGTTCGAGTTGCGCGGTGAAGAAGTCTTTGTAGCCAAGGACTTGTAAGCCCTTTTAGACAGAGGGTTTTAGGGCTTATCTGTACGTAGTAATTGGTATCACCTATTTTAAAATTTTGTTGCGTTTGCGAAGAGTGATTTATTCACTTGTTTCGTGTGAACTTTCTGACATAATCAGGCCTCAGTGCAGTGCGAAACAAAAAGCGATGCACAGGCACATAAGTTTAACCGAAGCACGAAAATACGTGCTCACAACTCGACACACCTAGGGAGATTCGCAAGAAATGTCCGACATTTATCCTGTCAATCCAGAAATTGCCGCTAAAGCCCATGCAGATAACGACAAGTATCTGGAAATGTATAAACAGTCCGTTGATGATCCAGAAGCATTCTGGGGCGAACACGGCAAGCGAATCGATTGGTTCAAGCCATATACGAAAGTTAAAAATTCCTCATTTGACGGCAACGTAGACATCAAATGGTACGAAGACGGTACCACAAACGTCGCGCACAACTGCCTGGATCGTCACCTCGAAAAGCGTGGTGATCAGGTTGCTATCATCTGGGAAGGCGACGACCCATCTGATTCTGAAAACATCACATATAAAGATCTTCACGAACGTGTGTGTAAGCTGGCAAATGCCATGAAAGCACAAGGCGTTGGCAAAGGTGACCGTGTAACACTTTACCTGCCAATGATCCCTGAAGCTGCTGTTGCGATGCTCGCTTGTGCGCGTATCGGTGCGATCCACGCAATTGTATTTGGTGGGTTCTCACCTGACGCCCTGGCTGACCGTATCAAAGGGTCTGGTTCCAAAATGGTAATCACAGCGGACGAAGGTCTGCGTGGTGGCCGTAAGGTTCCATTGAAAGCCAACGCTGACATCGCCATGGACCGCGAAGGCGTTGAGTCTTGTATCGTTGTAAAACGTACAGGCGGCGACATCGACATGAAAGACGGTCGTGACGTATGGTACGAAGAAGTAACGGGTGCAGCGTCTGCTGATTGCCCGGCTGAAGAAATGAACGCGGAAGACCCACTGTTCATTCTTTACACTTCTGGTTCTACAGGCATGCCAAAAGGTGTTCAGCACTGTACAGGTGGTTACCTCGTATATGCAGCTATGACACACCAGTACATCTTTGATTACCATGAAGGCGACATCTACTGGTGTACAGCTGACGTGGGTTGGGTAACCGGTCACTCCTACATCGTTTATGGTCCGCTGGCGAACGGCGCGACAACACTGATGTTTGAAGGTGTTCCAAACTATCCTTCCTTCTCCCGTTTCTGGGACGTTTGTGAAAAGCACAAAGTAAATATCTTCTACACGGCACCAACTGCGATCCGCTCGCTGATGCGTGAAGGTCCTGAGCATGTAGAAAAAGCTGATCTGTCCAGCTTGCGCGTTCTGGGTTCTGTAGGTGAACCGATCAACCCTGAAGCCTGGAACTGGTACAACGAAGTTGTCGGTAAAGGTAAATGCCCAATCGTTGATACATGGTGGCAGACTGAAACTGGCGGGATCCTGATCTCACCACTGCCAGGTGCGACAGACCTGAAACCAGGTTCTGCAACACGTCCATTCTTCGGTGTTGAACCACAACTGGTTGACAATGACGGCAACGTTCTTGAAGGCGCAACAGACGGTAACCTGTGTATGACAACCTCCTGGCCTGGCATGATGCGTACATGTTTCGGTGATCACGAGCGTTTCATCCAGACGTACTTCTCTACATATGCTGGCAAGTACTTCACAGGTGACGGCGCACGTCGTGACGAAGACGGCTACTACTGGATCACAGGTCGTGTTGATGACGTGATCAACGTATCCGGTCACCGTATGGGGACAGCTGAAGTCGAATCTGCACTGGTTGCGCACCCGAAAGTGGCAGAAGCCGCTGTTGTTGGTGCACCACACGACCTTAAAGGTCAGGGCATCTACGTTTACGTAACGCTGAACGCAGGTGAAGAACCATCTGATGATCTGAAGAAAGAGCTGGTCAAATGGGTTCGTGCCGAGATCGGCCCGATCGCTTCACCTGATTGGCTGCAGTGGGCACCAGGCCTGCCGAAAACACGTTCCGGTAAAATCATGCGCCGTATCCTGCGCAAGATCGCCGAAGACGATTTCGGCTCCCTGGGTGATACATCCACACTGGCAGACCCAGGCGTTGTTGATGAACTGATCGACAACCGTCAGAACCGTCAGGACTAATTTTAGTCACTGATCTAACGGTCTATTCTAAGTTAAAGACCTTCTCGCTTGCGGGCGTGGAGGTCTTTTTCTTTGACGTAAATCGACTTAGGGTCAGGACCTACTAATTTAATGCGTTTGGCAGAGATAAATTTCAAGGAGGATTAGGCATGGAAACCGCCGCAATGCATTTCATTGCAAGGGTTTCATAACGACAGCCTCCTTGAAATTTATCCTGTCCCGAAGGGATTTGTCAAAAATGGCACAAATGCAGTGTCATAAACTTTTGCAAGTACATAAAGTACTTGCTGCAAGCCATTCCTTGCCTTGTGACATTTTTGATAAACCAAACACAATAAATTAGTAGGTCCTGATCCTGAGTTTGATTCAAGTCAATGGCTTTTGCACGGCATTGTATGTATAATAAGCAGAATTAAAAAGCGGATTTCTGGGGGGAAGTCCTAATGAGCGATCAAGTGGATAGACATAGGGTTTTCTTTGAAGCCTCGGCAGACGCCATGTTGATTATCGACAATGGTGTGTTTGTGGATTGTAACCAGTCTACGCTGGATATGCTTGGCATGGGCTCGCGCGAAGAATTCTTTAAAACCCATCCGGCTGATCTGTCGCCTGAAACTCAGCCCGATGGTCGTGACTCTTTTGAAAAAGCAGATGAGATGATTGCTATTGCCATGCGTGAAGGCAGTAATCGATTCCATTGGGTGCATAAACGGGTAAATGGGGAAACCTTCCCGGTGGAAGTGCTGTTGACAGCTGTTCCATACGACGACCATACCACCATCAATGTGGTCTGGCGTGATATCTCCGATCGACTGGCGCTGGAAAAAGAATTGATGTCCAGGCGTGATCAGCTGGAAGAACAGGTGAAATCCAGAACGGAAGAACTGGAACAGGCCCTTCATGGGGCACGCCTGTTGGGGGAAGCGGTCAGCCAGTCTGGGGCCAGCACCATCATCACCGACCCGCGCGGTCGCATTGAATATGTCAATCCGGCCTTTACCTATATGAATGGCTACACACCGGAAGAAATTTTCGGCAAGACGCCCAGTATCTTAAACGCAGGCGTGCAGCCGGAACTGTTTTATCAGGATATGTGGGCGACCATTACATCAGGTAAAGTCTGGAGCGGGACGCTTAAAAATAAACGTAAAAATGGGGAAATGTATTGGGCGCGGCTTAAAATTGCCCCAGTGACGAATGAGAATGGTCATATCCTGCATTATGTGGGCATCGAAACAGATATTACCGATTTTATTGAGGCAAAAGAAAAAGCCGAACATGCCAATAAAGCAAAATCGGCCTTTTTATCGGCGATGAGCCATGAACTTCGCACGCCGCTAAACGCCATTATGGGTTTTTCCCAATTGCTGGATATGGACAGCCAGACGCCATTGACGGAAAAACAACGTTCGTTCGTATCCAACATTAAATCTGCCAGTGATCATCTGCTCGGTCTGATTGATGAAGTGCTGGATCTGGCGCGGGTCGAAGCGGGTAAGCTGGTCTTTAACATTCAAAGCGTTGATCTGCGTGACATGCTGGATGAATGTCTGAAATTGTCTGATGGCTCCTTCAATGCGCTGAATGTGGAGATCATTGATGAAACCCGAAGTGCATTGCCCGTCTTGAAGGCGGATCCTTTGCGGGTCAAGCAGGTGATTTTGAACCTGATTTCAAACGCCAAAAAATACAATGTGGAAAATGGCAAAGTCTATATCAGTGGGGAGTTGCGCGAAGGCGGCCTGTATCGCCTGCGGGTGCGCGACACAGGCGTGGGGATTGCTGATGATCAGCGTGATAACCTGTTTAAACCGTTCCATCGACTGGGGGCAGAAAATACCGAGGTGGAAGGCACAGGTATCGGCCTTTTGTTGACCAAACAAATTGTCGAAGGCATGAACGGTGCCATTGGGTTTGAAAGTGATGAGGGCGAAGGCACGACCTTCTGGATTGATATTCCGTCCTATGGGGTGCAGGCCGCACGACCCACGACATTTGATATTCGCCGCAAAGATGAGATTGCGCTGGAATGTTGTTCTGGCCTACATACGCTTTTGTATGTGGAAGATATCGCAGCCAACCGCGATTTGATGACGGCTTTGGTCGATGGCATTCCGAATTTGCAGCTTGTCTGTGCCAAGACGGCCGAAGAAGGGATCAGGATTGCAAAGGCGGAAAAACCCCACCTGATATTGATGGATATCAACCTGCCGGATATGAGCGGATTCGACGCGTTTGAACAATTGCGTGATATGGAAGCAACGCGCCAAATCCCGGTTGTGGCCCTTAGCGCGAATGCCATGAGTGATGCTAAAGACAAGGCCAGGGACCTGGGCTTTCTGGACTATATGACCAAGCCGTTTGATGTCACCGACCTTATCCATGTTTTAAATACGGTTATTGAGGGATAAACACCCCACAGTGCATTGCACAAGGCCAGGACTTCTGCTATAGAGCGCGCAAGTTTTTTACCCCATCATATCTTGCAGGAGCTTGTGTCCTTATGGCTACTCCCATCCGTCGTGCGTTACTTTCGGTTTCTGATAAAACCGGACTTGTTGAATTTGGTCAGGCACTCGCCGCCAAAGGTGTTGAACTGCTGTCCACAGGTGGCACGTACAAAGCACTGGCGGATGCTGGCGTTCCGGTGATCGAGGTTTCAGCCCATACAGGTTTCCCGGAAATTATGGATGGTCGCGTCAAGACCCTGCACCCAAAAATCCACGGTGGCCTGTTGGCACTGCGTGACAATGATGATCACGTCGCTGCGATGGAAACACACGACATTGCCCCGATCGATCTGCTGGCTGTAAACCTTTATCCGTTCGAATCCACTGTTGCTGCAGGTGCTGACTTTGACACCTGTATCGAAAATATCGACATCGGCGGTCCGGCGATGATCCGTGCAGCTGCGAAAAACTGGCAGGGCGTTTGTACGGTTGTTGACGTTGAAGATTACGCTTTGGTTCTGGAAGAACTGGAAGCAAACGGCGGCACAACCCCAGAGTTCCGCAAGAAAATGTCGGCAACGGCTTATGCGCGCACAGGTGCTTATGATGCGGCTATTTCAAACTGGTATGCTGAACAGCTGGAGATCGACTATCCAAAACGCAAAGTGTTCGCAGGTGAGCTCAAGCAAACCATGCGCTACGGTGAAAACTCTCACCAGTCTGCCGCTTTCTATACAACTGGCGAAAACCGCCCGGGTGTGGCAACGGCGGAACAGCTGAACGGGAAAGAGCTGTCCTACAACAACGCCAACGACACCGATGCCGCGTTCGAACTGGTCTCCGAATTCAAAGACGATGTGGCTTGTGTGATCGTGAAACACGCCAACCCTTGCGGTGTGGCCATTGGCGACAACATGAAAGACGCTTACTTGCGTGCTTATTCCTGCGATACGGAAAGTGCCTTTGGTGGCATTGTTGCCTTTAACCAGAAACTGAACACAGAAACGGCGGAAGAGCTGGCTAAAATCTTCCTCGAAGTGGTGATCGCACCTGACTTTGACGATGATGCGCTGGAAGTTCTGAAAGCCAAGAAGAACGTTCGTGTTCTCAAAACAGGCGGCATGCCGAACCCGGATGATACCGCTGATATGGTGAAGACGCTGTCCGGCAGCTTGCTGGTTCAGTCCAAAGATAACGAGATTTTCTCCGACGACTTCAAGGTTGTGACCGAACGCAAGCCAACCGAAGAAGAAATGAAAGATCTGAAATTCGCTTTCACCGTCTGTAAGCACGTAAAATCCAACGCCATCATCTATTGCAAAGACAATATGACCGTCGGCGTGGGCGCAGGCCAGATGAGCCGTGTGAATTCATGTCGCATCGCAGCCTTCCGTGCGGAACAAGCAGCCAAGACAGCAGGCGATAGCGAAAGCTGGGCCAAAGGCTCCGTTGTGGCATCAGACGCTTTCTTCCCGTTTGCGGACGGTTTGATTGAAGCCGCTGAAGCGGGTGCAACCTGCGTTATCCAGCCTGGTGGCTCTATCCGTGATGAAGAAGTGATTGCCGCAGCCAACGAGCGCGGCCTCGCCATGGTCTTCACCGGCATGCGCCACTTCCGTCACTAAGACGGGATCGGTTCTGAAATAAAAAGCCCCGCCTTTTGTGATAAAAGGGCGGGGCTTTTTTGTGAAATCTGAAATATGTGTATCGAAACTTATACTCGGGAGCGAACGCGGCGGATCAAACCAATTGAATTTGGTCTATGCCCTTTCTTGCGTGTCAAATTTAAACCCAGTCTAAAGATTTCTGGCATTTGTAAGAGGTCATCAACCTGCAAAACGACGCCTTCATTTTCGAGAAGACGGACTTCATCCGGAGTTAGTTTATCTTTTACCTCATCTTCATTCGCTGGAATGGTAAAATCGTCACTATTTTTCAGTTTTTTGAAAATGTTGCCTAGTTTTCTATTTTCTTGTGAGAGTTCTTCTACTTTCACTTTCCCGATTTTTTCAATAGAACGTTTAATTGCTGTTGGGTGTAAAACTCGGTCACGGTACCCTTCTTTATTGTTTGACTCTGCAGCTGAGTAGTGCAAAAACCTCATGAAATCGCGTGCGAGCAAGCGAATTTTCAGGTCTGAGAGAAAAGCGAGAACCCATTCTGCAGAAAAGGCTTCTTTCGACGTCTTGCTCCCCAGTTTGGTCCCCCATAGTGGATAAAGCAATTTGATCTGTTCTTCTTCAGATAATTTTTTGAAATTTTCATTCCAGATTGGCTCGGAGAAAATATTTGCCTGTTTCGAAACCCAAGCTGCAAGTTCTAGAACCTCACTTCGTGACCATTTAAGCGCGTAGGGGCGATAAGCATCCATCACTTGCCCAAGGTTTTGAGGAATTGAAGCCTCAACGAGGTCTTGTCTGACAAAGGCGACAAGTCCGACAGGCCTGCCGAGCTCTGATTTGAGGTATTGTGGCACGTCAACAATAAGGGTTCTGATTGCTGTTTGTTGTTTTGTATTGTTGGAGAAATCAACAAACAGTTCTTCCAAACCATCAAATACGGCGACGATTTTTGTATTTTTTGAGTTTAAAGAAGCTAACAATTCTTTCCATTTTTCAGGCTTATCCGAAGAAATGCCATGTCGTAAAGCAATTGTATTCAACCAGGTTTGAACCCAGTCAGCATCTGTTTTATTACTTTCTTCTGCCTCTCTTATGTAAGTTTTTAGTTCGGTTTGGTTAAAGGTGGGTTGGCCATCAATCTCCATAGTTTGTGGGGCAAGGATGGGAACAACTTTCGCCTTCACCTCACTTGGGACCTCAGAAATAAGCTTACTAAAACCTTCCCATGTTTCAGAGGTGATGAGTTTTTTATATGTAAATGTTTTGCCGGCTCCTTTCGCACCGACAATTGCGACGACGGGCAGTTTTTGGCGAAAATCATCTACGAGATTGCTTAACGGTTCAATTGATAGAATAGGAAGTTCAGACTGTTCACCGAAAATCATGTTTTCGGCATATTCAGAAAGCTTACTTCTAGCTTTTTCGATGTTCAATTCTGTTGAAGCGGGCTCTGCAATTGTATTTTCTGAGTTATCAATATTACTATTGGTAATGTCTTCAAGCCAGATGGAGAGTGGTGTTAACAGATTTCTTCCGAAGTTAAAATTTTCCAATGTTCTGGAGTATTCATCCCAATTTACAGCCATTGTTAACAAGGCTTCATGATGAATTTGGGTTACAACGGGAATTGTTTGCTCGGTATCTTCCTCTGTTTCAATTTCAAGGCTGTCCAATAGTGTCGTGCGTAGTGCTTCTACCTGCGTTGCATATTGAGGGAGTGTAGAGTAGGAGTAGGGGACTTGAGACATTATAATTGCAGGAATAGATGCTTTGTCCAAGACGTTGAATTCACGCATTTGCGTACCAATGTATTGGGCAATCTCTTTACTTGCCTCAAATGCTTGCCCTGATGGAGTTGTAACGAAAACCCGGTGTATTGACGGGTCCATTAAAAAGGGTGCTGACAACTCAGTAAAGCCCGCTCGTAAATCAACAACGACGTATTTGCATCCCAGAGTATCAGCAATTTTTCTGAGAACTTCGGAAATTATAAAAGGGCTTCGGGTTTTGCTTTTACCAATATCCTCTGGCCTGATTTCAAGACTGGAGCAGTGTCCTGTCTCTCTAAAACAAGGTAAGACAAAAACGTTATCAATTTGATGTTCTTTAAGCGCAGTAGAAGTGAGAGCGATAGCTTCATCAGGAAAAGCTTTGTCTTCTGAATGCACCAGGGCGAGTAAATCAGCGAAGCTAATGGATGGTGATGGTTTTTTTGACTTAAAGAGCACGCTGATTCCAGGGGCTTCAAAATCGGCATCGACGATCAGAACTTTCTCATTGGTTTTGTTGTTCTTAAATTTATTTGCAAGCTCCAATGCTAATGACATTGCTGAGGTTGTACGGCCCACACCACCCTTTACCGAATAAAATGCAATTATTTCGGCGTTATGTTTTTGTTGTGTTGGTTGATTAATGTTTGTATCGCGCCATTTAAACCAAATAGAACTTCCTTTCCCAAACGAAGGTCTGAATTCCTTTTCAGGGAGATGATTCAGTTCTTGCTCTGGAATTTCTTCGTATTCGATCAGAAGGCGACGGTCTTCACCTGTACCGTCTAAAATTAGAAATCTGGTGTCATCTTCGTTAATAAATCTTGAGCCGAAAATGTTTTTTAGCCAATTGTCAATTGAGACGATTCCACCTTCCTCGGTTCCTATAAGGAGTTCATCCCAATAGGGTGACGCCCAAATGAGTTCGTTCGGAATATTGTTTTTTTGCTCTCTAGCTTTGAAGAGAACATTTGAGATATCAACCCAAGTATATAAATTTTCAAATAAAATCATGTGTTCAAAACTTCTTTTTTGAGGAGTTCAGAGGCATTTTGTAGCCAGTCTTTCAATTTTTTCTGATCTTCTTCTTCTATTTCAACACCGTAGCGCCAGGCTTCATGAGCTTGTTTAATGTGTAACGGATTCCGAGTGTTTTTTAAGCGAAAGTTGGGAACGTCTGCGTTATTAAGTCCAACTCCTTCGAGTCTTAAATCTATTATGGTTTGTCTAATGTCGTGTGTTAATTGAATATTGTTGTCTTGGAGCTCATTGCTATCTTTGAGTTTTAATTTTTTGAGATGTAAATATTTTAAGGCACATTCAATTGAGTAAAAATTCAACATTTCAGATATAGGAGATTTACAAGCTGCTGAAGCATCATTATTTCTTCTCCACCCTCGTCTGTAGTCCTTAACAGTTGTGTTTATCAAAATTTCCTCCCACTTAGACCGCGCAAGCATAGGGCTTTCAGTTGTAAAAAAAAAGTAGAATTCAATTTGCTTGTAGTTAGGAACGATCAAAAAAAGGTTTCGAACTTTTCCCCTTCCCAAAATCCCTTCTCATGATATCCTTTTTGAAATTCAATTTATTAATAAAGGATCAGGGACCATGATTACGACGACGACGGATAATGTAGACGGTAAGACAGTTTCACAATATTGCGGGATTGTTTCAGGCGAAGCTATTTTGGGGGCGAACCTTTTTAAGGATTTCTTTGCAGGTATCCGTGATGTTGTCGGTGGTCGCTCTGGCGCCTATGAAAAAGAATTTCGCAAAGCCAAGGAAGCAGCCATGGAAGATATGATCGCCGAAGCCCAGGAACTGGGTGCGGATGCGGTTGTGGGGATCGATCTGGATTATGAAGTGATCGGTGGTGATCAGAAGACCATGCTGATGGTCTCTGCCAACGGCACTGCGGTCAAGTTTTAAAACTTCGTTTTATCTCAAAATGTTACGTCAGCCCGCACTTGTTGCGGGCTCAGGGGTGGAGGGCGCGTTCTGGCTTCCACCCATTATGGCGCAACGCGTGCGCCATGACGGTATTTTTGTGAACTAGCTGACCCGCTTCACAGCCACGGCAAAGAAGCCGTCTTTGCCTTCATGCGGCAGGAAGCGCAACGGCGCATCACCCACCATCTCAAAGTTCTTGTGACCTTTTAAGAAGGCTTTGAGCATAAGCTCGCCTTCTTCGGGCTGTAAGGAACAGGTGCAATAGACAATCACGCCGCCCGGTTTGACCCAGCCACTGGCGCGGTGCCACAAGGTGCCTTGAATATCCGCCACCGCTTTGATGTCTTCTGCGCGTTTGGTCCAAAGCCCATCGGGATGACGGCGCAAGGTCCCGGTTGCTGTACAGGGCGCATCCAGCAAGATCGCGTCAACCTCACCGTCCGGTTGCCAGTCCATCAGGTCAGCGGCAACAATCTCGGCCTTCAGTTTGGTGCGTTCCAGATTTTCTGTGACGCGTTTTAGGCGGTTTTCGTTTTTATCAAGGGCGATGACTTTAGCCCCCGCTGCGGCCAGTTGCATGGTCTTGCCACCAGGTGCGGCACACAGGTCCAGAACCGTCTTGCCCTTAACGTCACCCAGCAATTTCGCTGGTTCAGCAGCAGCGGCATCCTGCACCCACCAGGACCCGTTGCTGTAACCGTCCAACTCTTCAATTCGGCCACCCGCGGCCAGACGCAGGCTGCCGTTTGCGAGTTTTTCTGCGCCCAGGCGTTTGGCCCAGATGTCGGCTTCGTCGTCATATTTTGGTGTGATGTCCAGCGGGGCTTCTTTTAAGTGGGCCTCCGCAATTTTCTGTGCGGTCTCTTCACCATAGGCATTGACCCAGCTTTCCATCAGCCAGACCGGGATATTATGTTTGGCAATCTCTGCTGCTGGATATTCTTTTTTCTCACGCTCAATTCGGCGCAGCACCGCGTTGATGAGCTTTTTATACTGGATCAGCTTGGCATAGTTGGTGAGATTGAGCGACTCGTTAACCGCCGCGTGCGCTGGTACATTCATGAAGTAAAGTTGTGCCACGCCCAGGCGCATGATGTTTAAAACATTGCGCGCTTGACCTTTGGGGCGTTTATCCAGACAGGCATCAATCAGATGGTCGATAAAGCCCTTGTTGCGGATCGCACTTGTCACCACCGCACGGGAAAAAGCTTTGGCCTTGGGCGAGAGTTTTTCCAGATGGGGATGGCTGTTGAAAGCTTCATCCAGCGGACGTTTTTTACCAAGAACCTGGCAGAGAACATCATAGGCAATACGTCTGGGCATCGGGCGCTCTTTTCATCAAGGATTGTCTGAGAATGTGCGCCTTATAACTGACCTCGTCCAGAATAGCCAGCCAAAGCTTAGTCCCAAGGGCCTTTCACAGACTTATCCGTGCTGGGGATTTTTGAACTTCCACGTCGTTTTGGTGATGTTGGCGGTTTTGACGCTGCCATTTCTTTTAAGGCATTGATGCGGTTTTCCATATTGGGATGGGTGGAAAACAGGCTGTCCATCTTACGTGTGTGAAGCGGATTGACGATAAACATATGGGCGGTGGCCGGATTATTTTCTGCGGCATGGTTATCGACCAAACTGGCCCCTTTATCCAGTTTGTTCAAAGCGCTTGCCAGCCACATGGGGTTGCCGCAGATCTCAGCACCAATGCGGTCGGCTTCATATTCGCGTGTTCGGGAAATCAGCATTTGCACGACCATGGCCGCCATGGGCGCAAGGATCATGATCAGGATGGTGCCGACAATGCCCAACGGATTGTTGCGATCACTGCTGTTGCCAAAGAACATGGCGAAATTGGCGATCATGGAAATGGCCCCGGCGATGGTTGCCGTGATGGTCATGATTAGTGTGTCGCGGTTTTTAACATGGGCCAGTTCATGCGCCATCACGCCTGCGATTTCTTCGCGTGATAGCATATTCAAAAGGCCTGTGGTTGCAGCAACGGCAGCATTTTCCGGATTGCGGCCCGTGGCAAAAGCATTGGGCTGGGAATTTTCCATCACATAGACTTTGGGCATGGGTAGCTCGGCCCGGCGTGCAAGGTCGGCAACCATATTATAAAAGTCCGGTGCGCTTCGGGCATCGACTTCGCGTGCGCCATACATGCGCAGGATGGCCTTGTCGGAATTCCAATAGGCAAAGACATTCATGCCAAGCGCGATCAGAAGCGCAATCATCATCCCGCCTTCACCGCCCAGCATAAAACCGATGGCGAGGAACAGTCCGGTCATCCCGGCCAGTAACAGTGCGGTGCGTGCGTAGCTCATGATCTGCCAAACCCATTGCAATTATAGTCTTCTATGAGTATTTAGTAAGGAGTCGATCATTAACGCAAGCCCTTCTTTGAGGTAGACCATGTCTAAATTCAAATCTACAGATGCACCCAGCATGAAAGAAGGACGCCCCATCGCGCCCCAGCCACCCAAAAAGTTTGAACCCATGTCCGATCAGGTGGATGAGGTCAAAGAAGTCGGCGGACGTAAAGATGGCCCCAACCCAACCCGTTATGGCGATTGGGAAAAAGGTGGTCGCTGCGTCGATTTTTGATCTCGTGAACAAAGAAAGTCTTGAGAGACACGATCACGGGAAAAAACATGGCAGTCGCTGCCATTAATCTTATTTCAAACCTTTTTGCATTAAGGTATTCCTAGATGAGTTTTTCTGTCATTTGGGTTGCTGAATGCTATCGATTTTTAATCGTTTTATAGACTGGTTTATGATGCGCGATGAAAGTGGTGATGCGCAGCCGACCAGTCCTGCCCAAATCATGCAGGGCCTGAGCGATGTGAATGTGCTGATTGCTCAGCCTGACGGAAAATTCGCCAGTGATGAAGCTATGCAGGCTCTATTGCAAAGTATTATCGATCCGCTTAATGAGAAACCGGGCCTGTCCCTGCGGCTGATTGATAAATCTCTGAAACGATCCCGAAAGGGGACGTTGGCTGAACAGGTCGAGTCTGTGGTCGAGCAGGGACGCAAATGGCTGGAAGAACAGCAGTGTGACTTGTTGCTGTGGGGACAAGTGGAACTGGAAGATCAGGCCGTGCGCTGGTATTTCCTGTCGGCGCGCGAAGGCGAGGCAAATCTGGGGATACCGGGCAAGCTGGAAAACATCCTGGTGCCCTTTGCGCCTGAAAAAGCCACGCTGGATGTGCTTTATGCTGCGATTTTTGCGGCAACCACGCCCAATCATCCATCACACGCTGCAAAGATTGGGGAATATCTGTTGGGGGCAGTCGAACCACTGACGAAGCTGCCAAGTGGTCTTTCAAATCGCAAAACCACACCAGCGGCCAAAACATCGACCATGGGGATGTGTTCGGTTGTTCTGGCCAATATTGCCCGCAGGGGTCAGGAACTCGGCTGGTTTGACCCGGCGATCAAGGCGTTTGAGACCTGGGACGAGCTGGTGGATAAAGAAAAGACACCGCTGGAATGGGCCTTTGTTAAAAATCATCAGGGCTGGCTTTATGAAGAAATGACCAACCATGAAGATGATGAACTGGTCATGGAACATATCGCCAAAGCCATCGGCATTTTTGAAGATGTTTGCACCGTCTTTACAGAGAAAAAATATCCGTTGGAATGGGCATCGGTTCAGCAACGTATCGCCATGACCTGTGCAAAGATCGGGCGACAGAAGGGGGATGCAGAATATCTGCAGAAAGCAGCGCGCTATTATAAAAAATCCCTGAATGTTTATAGCCAGGCTGAATATCCGCTCAATTGGGCGGACGGCATGTCGCGCATGGCAAAAACCATGATGTTGCATGGTCAGTTGATGAAAGGCGCGCAATCACTGGAGCAAGCAGGTGTGGCTTTTCAGGCGGTGCTAAAAGTCTATTCAGTTGAAAAATATCCTGCCCAACGTGCCAGTACGCAGAACAATTTGGGCGCAACGCTTTTCGCGCTCGCCAAGCGTGACCCGTCCACACCGCAATGGATTGAACATGCGCTGGTGTGTTTTCGTGAAGCGCGTGCTTACTATGAAGAAAACGGCAAAGCCAAGATGGCGCATGTGATTGACAAAAATATCGCACGCGCCGAAGTTCTGAAAGATCAGATTGAAGAGAGTTTGGCGGATAATCTGTTAGAGTGATTTCAGTTCTGAGAGGTTTTTGATGATGCGAACCTCTTTTTTATCCGAAAAGAAGGTTTTCCATTCCTTAAATTCAGTCCAGTCATAGGCAAAGATGAAGTCCAGCCCGTATTTGGAGGCCATTTTATAGTCATAGAGCGAATCGCCAATATAAACGGCTGATTTTTTAATGCCGCCAGTGTCGCATTCCCGCTTGAAAATTACATCCTTGTTGTCTGGGCTGCCAAAGACATTGTCGAAATATTTCAGGATACCGCGTTGATCCATGACGTTGCGCAGTTCCGCTTGCATGCTGCCGGAAATGACGGTGCAGGGAAGTTCTGACAGTGGGCCTTCCATCAGAGTGGCAAAGTCAGGCGTCTGGCGGCACGTCAGCATGCCTTGGGTGACGGCTTTGGCAAAATCATCAAGGGCCTGATCAATTTCACCTTCCTTGGGCGCGCGACCCAGAATGGTTTCAAAGAAATATTCAAACTTTACAAAACGGGAAATCCCGCCATGGGCGACGTGATAGGTACAGAGCGCATCTGCTTCTTTTTTGCCATAAGGCAGGGCCACCTGATGAAAAGCTTCAGTTTTCAGATTATTGGAATCAAGGATGACCCCGTCAAAATCAAAGACCCAGGATTCATATTGATCAAAGATAGACATCAGGCTTTTTTTCCTCCGGCAAAGGCAGCTTTGGGGGCGTTTGGGTCGAGCGGCCAGCGGGGGCGGGGGGCAAAGGAGAGGTCATTCGTTTTGCCCGCTTTGAAAGCTTCCAGCCCCGCCCAGGCGATCATGGCCCCGTTGTCGGTACAAAGCTTCAGGGGCGGGGCGACCATCTGCATATTTTCTTTGGCGCACAGCTTTTCCAGATGGCCACGAATGGCCTGATTGGCGGCAACACCGCCTGCAACCACCAAGGTATTTCCCGTTGGATAGTCAGCCTTGAACATTTTGATCGCGTTTTTGCAGCGATTAACCAGACTGTCACCTGCTGCGGTCTGGAAAGCAGCACAGAGATCGTTGAGGTCTTCTTCTTTAAACGGGCCGGGTGGCAAGGCTTCGGCAGCTTGACGCACCGCTGTTTTCAGACCGGAAAAGGAAAAGTCACAGCCCGGCTTGCCCTTCATGGGGCTTGGCAATTTGAACCGGGTGGGGTCGGTGGCCTTTAGCGCTGCTTTTTCGACATGGGGGCCACCGGGATAGCCAAGGCCCAGCAATTTTGCAGATTTGTCAAAGGCTTCACCTAACGCATCATCAATGGTGGTGCCCAGACGTTTGTATTTCCCGACCGCTTCGACAGCCAGCAACTGGCAGTGCCCGCCGGAAACCAGCAACAACAGATACGGGAATTCAACCTGATCGGTCATGCGCACGGTTAAGGCGTGGCCTTCCAGATGGTTGACGGCGACAAAAGGCAGCTTGTGGGTGAGCGCAATGGCCTTCGCGGTCATAACACCGACGATGACACCACCGATCAAACCGGGGCCGCCTGTGGCAGCCACCGCATCCAGGTCTTTAAAATCAACCCCTGCCTCGGTCATGGCTTCATCAACGATGCGGTCGATGTGATCCAGGTGGGAGCGTGCAGCAATTTCCGGCACAACACCGCCAAAGGGACGGTGTTCATCCAGTTGGGAAAGTACGACGTTGGATAGAATACGTGCTTCGCCTTGCCCTTCATCGGTTATGACGGAAGCAGCCGTTTCATCACAACTGGTTTCGATGCCTAGTATTTTCACGCGATTTAGCCCTAATGCTGTCACAATTATCAGGCAGAGATAGCACGAAATTAAGCACCACGAAAAGATAGAGATTAAAATCATGTCCGATAAACCAAAACTCGTCATCGGTACGCGCGGAAGCCCCCTTGCACTGGCCCAAGCCTACGAAACCCGTGAACGCCTGCAGGCCGCCCATGAAGACTTACGGGGCGACGGCATGATTGAGATCGAAGTCATCAAGACAACAGGGGACATGATTCTGGATCGCCCATTGGCTGAAATTGGTGGGAAAGGTCTGTTTACCAAAGAAATCGATGATGCGCAGTTGGATGGCCGGGTGGATATTGCGGTTCATTCCATGAAAGATGTGCCGACCTGGTTGCCGGACGGCATTTGCCTGCCATGCATTTTGCCGCGCGAAGATGTGCGCGATGTGTTTATCTCAAACAAAGCCAAGACACTGGCAGATTTGCCGGAAGGCTCGGTCGTGGGCACAGCGTCGCTGCGCCGTCAGGCTCAGATCAAGGCAACCTATCCGCATCTGAAGGTCGAAACTTTCCGTGGCAACGTTCAAAGCCGTTTGCGTAAACTGGAAGAAGGCGTTGTGGATGCGACTCTTTTGGCAAATGCCGGGATGCGTCGCCTTAAGAATGAAGATGCCATTACGTCCGTGATTGATGAAGATGTCATGCTGCCCGCTGTGGCCCAGGGCGCCATTGGCATTACATGTCGCACCAATGATGAAACCATGCTGAACTATCTGGCTGCACTCAACTGTCAGACGTCCAAAACCCGGATTGAAGCAGAACGTGCGCTTCTGCGCGTGCTGGACGGATCCTGCCGTACACCGATTGCAGCCCTGGCCGTGATTGAGGGTGAAGAGATTGTTTTGAAAGGTCTTCTGGCAAAACCGGATGGATCGGAAGTGCTGACCAATGAAATGCGTGGGCCTGTCAATGACCCCGATACATTGGGCACCAAAGCCGGGCAGGAATTAAAAGAGCGTGCAGGTGAAGATTTCCTTTGTGAAGTGACCCAAGCCTAGGCCATAATATGCACAACTAGGACTTACTTACATGGGGGAAACATGCGTTTACTTGTCACACGACCAAAAGAAGATGCTGATCCCCTTGTTAAAATCCTGAAATCCAAAGGACATGAGGCTGTCACCTTTCCGCTTCTGACCATCAAGGGCGAAGCGGACGGGGCAAAAGCGCTGGCCGATCTGAAAGTGGCTGATATTCAGGCGATTTTGGTGACCAGTGCCAATGGCGTGCGTCATCTGGCAAGTGCCGATAAACGCCGCAGCTTCAAAATCCTTGCTGTCGGGGACGCCTCTGCCAAGGCCGCAAGCGAAGCGGGCTTTAAATCGGTTGAAAGTGCTACAGGTGATGTGGAAGCTTTGGCGAAACTTGCCAAGGAAAAATGTGACCCTAAAAAAGGCAAGCTCATCCATGTGGCGGGGTCGCGCATCGCAGGGGACCTGAAAGGCCTGCTTGAAAAAGACGGGTTTGAATATGTCCGCGTTGTGCTTTACAGCGCGGATAAAACAACCGATCTCAGCCTAACCCTTAAAAAAGATATCTCAGCCGGAACCATCAACGGCGTGCTGCTTTATTCTCCGCGCACGGCCACGGCTTTCGTGGAATTGGCGGAAAAAGCCAAGATCAAATCCAGCCTGAAGAATCTAAGCGCTTTCTGCCTGAGCAAGGCGGTGGCCGACAAGCTGAAAGATGCTGGTTTTAAAGAAATTATAACAGCCAAGACACCGGATCAGGATGCGCTTGTCGCATGCCTGTCAGCAAAGGACGAAGTGATGACGACCAAAAAAGAAGAACCAGTAAAATCGGCAGCCAAGAAAGAAGATGTAAAAAACGATACTGCGCCCAAGAAAGCCAGTGCGGCCAGCACGACAGATGCCAAAAAGGCGGACGACCCGGTTGAAAAGGCGTTGAAGGAAAAGCCAGCTGCCCCGGTTAAAAAGAAAGGTTCCTTCAAGGCGAAACTACTTGTCGCTTCTGTTGTAATCGTTGCTGGTGCAGCAGTCGGGGGACACTTCACCAAGGATATGTGGCTGCCGCAATTGAAAGCTGAACTCGCTGATCGTCTGAAGGTGGAGCCAAGCCAGGAAGTGCAACAGTATATGGCGAGCATTTCCAAACGGATGGCTGATCTGGAAAAGCTGCAGAAAGAACAGAAGCCACAAGATGTTGATTTAACACCTGTTTTGGATAAAGTCGCCGCCCTTGAAGCGGAATTTTCCAGTGTAAAATCGGAAATTTCAACTATTGAAATTTCTAATGTTCCAGCTGGAGAAGTAGTGGGCCTTAAGGAATTGGCCGCACTGAAAGAAGAAAACAAGCGCCTGTCCCAATTGGTGACGGAACTGAACAACCGTCTGGCTGATGTGGAAGCAGCGCGCCTTCAGGCACGCAGTTCATCTGATAACGCGCAAGCCCTGATCGCAAGCTTAAGTGCCTTGCGTGAAGTGGTGCGCACGTCATCGCCTTACGGGCCGGAGTTGAAAACGCTGGCAGCGCTGGCGCAAGGGGATGTCAGTCTGGAACTGGCTGTGGATAGCCTGAAAGCCCATGCCGGTGATGGTATTCCTTCCCAAAGTGCGCTGATCAGCTCGTTCGACAAAACAGCCAACGATATTGTGCGCGCAGTTGCGGTGCCGGAAGGGGCAGACTGGATGGAACAGACGGTGAAGAATATCACCTCGCTGGTCAATATCCGCCGTGCTCCTGGCAATTTGGATGGTGAGGGTGCATTAGGTGTTGTGGCACGCGCCGAACATAATGTGAATAACGGTGATCTGGCCGCAGCGATTAAAGAATTGAATACGCTGGAAGGCAACCCGCTGGATGCTGCCAAAGGCTGGATCGATCAGGCGCAGGCCCGACTGGATGCGCAGGCCGCCCTTTCTAAGATGCAGGCGCATATCTTATCGTTGCTGGGTGGGACAGGAGGCCAAGGCTAATGTTTGGTCGTATCGTTAAATATATTGTCCTGCTGCTGATCTTCGTTGCGATCGGCATCTGGTTTGCGGAAAACCCCGGTCAGGTTTCGGTTGAATGGCAGGGTGTCATCGTGGATGTGCCCATCGCGCTTGCCCTTGTGGCCGTTTTGGTCGTGGTTGGATTTTGTGCGCTTTTGTATCGTGGCTGGCTGTTTATTCGCCGTTCGCCCAAAATATTTGGTCATTACCGCAGCGAAAAGCGCACGCACAAAGGTTATGAATCGCTCACCAAAGGCTTGGTTGCTGTGGCGGCGGGCGAATCGGGCGAAGCGATCAAACATGCGCGCAAAGCCAATCAATTGCTGAAAGATCCAAGCCTCACCATGTTGCTTTCCGCGCAGGCCGCGCAGTTGGAAGGCGATGATCAGGCCGCAACCCGGTTTTTTGATGAAATGTCCAAAACCAAGGGGATGGAATTCCTGGGCTTGCGCGGTCTGTTAAACCAGGCCATAGCCCGGGGTGATACGGATGAAGCCCTGATGCTGGCGAAGAAAGCTTATCAGTTAAAGCCAAAGACAGAGTGGCTCGCCCACAACCTGTTTGAACTGCAACTGGAAAAAGGTCAGTGGGCGGAAGCCGAATCGACACTGGATACATCGGTGAAGCACAAATTGGTGGATGCGAGTAAAGGCAAGACGCAAAAAGCCGCTTTGATGGTGGAACGTGCGCGCCAGGCTGAAGAAGAAGGTTCCGTTGACGGGGCCATCCGCTTGTTGGGTCTGGCATTAAAACAAGACCCGATGATGGCGCCCGCTGCTTTGATGGAAGCGCGTTTGCTCGCGAAAACCAATAAATTGCGCAAAGCCTATAGCGTGATTGAAGAGATGTGGGCACGCAATCCGCATCCTGCGCTTTATGATCTGTATCAGGAGCTTCACGCCGAACCGGATGCGTTGAAGCGGGTGAAACTGGCGGAAAAACTGGCAGGCAAATACCGCACACATATCGAAAGCCGGGTGATTATCGCCCGTGCGGCACTGGAAGCCCAGTTGTGGGGCGAGGCGCGTGATGAGTTGACTGTTCTGTTAACCGAAGCGCCAAGTGCCCGGGTCTTTGCGCTGCAGGCACAATTGGTTGAAACCGAAAATGGCGATATGGCGGGTGCGCGAGAATGGTTGCGAAAAGCGACCGAAGCAGCAGCGAATCCCGCCTGGGTCTGTCAGTCCTGTGGTGATGTGTCGGCGGACTGGTCGGCAGTCTGTGGAAAATGCGGTGGTTTTGACAGTAAAAAATGGCAAACCCCACCGCAAGCCATCGTTGCTGAACTGGAAGCCCCCATTGAAGCCGAACTGGTCAAAGAGGTGGTCAAGCCAAGCGCTGCAGAATGATCGGTTTGTTGCACTTTCTTTAAAGACAAGCCTGTTGTGATTTGCTAAAAGCTTTTTTTTACCAAGCGGTCAAGGATTTGGGAATCGATGACCATCACACTGGCCCCGATGGAAGGGGTTGTTGACGTCCATATGCGCGATATGCTGACACGGATCACAGGGTTCGACCTGTGTGTGACAGAATTCGTGCGCGTCTCCCAAGTGGTGGCCCCGGCAGAATGGTTCTTTAAATACTGCCCCGAACTTTCCAATAATTGTGAAACCCAGTCTGGCATTCCGGTCCATGTACAGTTGATGGGCGGTGAAGCCGATGTGGTTGCCGCCAATGCTGCCTTTGCAGTGGAACTGGGCGCAACCGGGATTGATCTGAACTTCGGCTGTCCGGCAAAGACGGTGAACCGCCATATGGCAGGTGCTGCTTTGCTGCAATGGCCGGAAAAACTGTTTGAAATTTGCTCTGCCGTTAAAGCGGCCCTGCCGGATCACATCCCTTTAAGCGCCAAGATGCGCTTAGGCTTTGAAGATAAAACGCTGTGTTTGGATAATGCGAAAGCCCTGGAAGAAGCAGGCGCTGAAAAGCTGACCGTTCATGCGCGTACCAAGCTGGAAGGCTATAAAGCGCCTGCGCATTGGGAATGGATTGCCAAAATTTGTGAGGTGATCGACATCCCGGTTGTGGCAAATGGCGAGATCTGGACGCCTGAAGATGCGGCGAAATGCCGGGAAATCAGTGGCTGTGACGACATTATGATCGGACGCGGCGCCATTGCACGTCCATCCTTGGCACGTGAGATCAAGGGTGGGGAGTTTGCCGATTGGGTCGAAATGCTCGGTTGGCTGGATATCTATTGTGATCTGATGCAGGACACCAAACGCCCGAAATGGGGTGAAGGCCGCATGAAACAATGGATCAAGCTGCTGGGCCGCACCTACCCGGAAGCAAAAGAATTGTTTAAAGAGATCAAACTGATCAAGGACCCGGTTGCCATTCAGGCGGTCGTTCGAAATAAAGTGCGTGAGGTTGGCTTATGCGCCTAGAACTCTCCGGCATTACAAAGGCCTTTCCTGCCTGTATCGCCAATGACCATGTGGACTTTAACGTCAAGCCGGGGGAAATCCATGCGCTTCTGGGCGAAAACGGCGCGGGTAAATCCACGCTGGTGAAAATGATCTATGGGATTATGCAGCCCGATGAAGGCCAGATCATCTGGGAAGGTCATCCGGTTCAGATCGATAACCCGGGCAATGCGCGCAAATTGGGCATCGGCATGGTGTTCCAGCATTTTTCCCTCTTTGAATCCATGACCGTGCTGGAAAATGTCGCCCTGGGGATCAATGAGAAAGGCTCGCTTAAAGAACTTGCCAAGCGCATCATTGAGGTTTCAGAAAAATACGGTCTGCCGCTGGACCCGGTGCGTCATATCCATACGTTATCGGTGGGCGAGCGCCAACGCGTGGAGATTGTGCGCTGTCTGTTGCAGGACCCGAGCCTGATCATTATGGATGAACCGACCTCGGTTCTGACACCGCAGGAAGTGGATAAGCTGTTTGTGACGCTGCGCCGCTTGCGTGAAGAAGGCCGATCCATCCTCTATATCTCCCACAAGCTGGATGAGATCAAAGCCTTATGTGATCGCGCAACCATCCTGCGCGCAGGCAAGGTTGTGGGCGGGTGTGATCCATCGCAAGAAAGTGCGCGATCCATGGCACAGATGATGGTGGGCGAAGAAATTCAGACACCGGAAAAGAATGCCAATGTCACAGCGGGCGAAGATCGTCTGGTGGTGGAAAATCTATCCATGTCCACCGATGATGTATTTGTGGCTGATCTGGACAGTGTTGGTTTCAGCGTGAAATCTGGCGAAATCTTTGGCATTGCGGGCGTTGCGGGCAATGGACAGAACAATCTTCTGTCTTTGTTGTCCGGTGAACGTCTGTGCCCCAGCGATAATGCCATCCGCATTGATGGCGTGCCTGTTGCGCATTTAGGTCCACAGAAACGCCGTAAGATGGGCATGGCCTTTGTGCCGGAAGAACGACTTGGGCATGGCACCGTGCCGGAAATGTCACTGGCGGATAACACGGTCCTGTCCGGGCATGGGGTATCTGATCTGGTGCAAATGGGCTGGTTACGCTTTTCAAAAGCACATGCACTGGCAAAAAAGATTATCGAAGCTTTCGATGTGCGAACGGGCGGGTCGAAATCCGAAGCGAAATCTCTTTCTGGCGGGAACCTGCAGAAATTTATCATCGGGCGTGAATTGTTAAAAAGCCCGCGTCTTTTGATCGTTGCCCAACCCACTTGGGGTGTGGATGCAGGCGCAGCTGCGGCCATTCATCAGGCCCTGATGGATTTGCGCGATGAAGGCTGTGCCATCTTGGTGGTGTCCCAAGATCTGGATGAACTGTTTGCCATTACCGATCGCATGGCGGTGATTTCTCATGGGCGATTGTCCGAAGCGCGAGAAACCCATGAGACCTCGGTTGAACAGGTTGGTTTGTTGATGGGCGGTCTGTTTGATCAGGTCGATGCCTGGGATGAGGAGGCCCGCACATGATCCGATTTGAACCGCGTCTGGCCCCTTCGCGCATGATGGTTTATGGGGCACCCTTGCTGGCGGTTGTCCTGACATTGGTCGCCGGGGCGATGATGTTTTCTGCCCTGGGATATAACGCAGGTCAATCATTATACTTATTCTTCATTAAACCTATCAGTGATTCTTATGGTATAACCGAGCTGCTGTTAAAGGCCACACCCCTGACGCTCTGCGCGGTTGGGCTCGCTTTGGGCTTTCGCGGCAACGTCTGGAATATCGGGGCGGAAGGTCAGTTGACCATGGGGGCGATTACGGCCGGGGCCATTGCGGTCACCTGGCATGAAAGCACCAGTTCTTTGATGATCCCCATCATGATTGTTGCGGGCATTGCAGGCGGTATGGCCTGGGCTGCGATCCCGGCTTTTTTGAAAACACGCTTTCACGCTAATGAAATTCTGACCAGTCTGATGCTGACCTATGTGGCGACGTTGTTCTTAGGGTATCTGGTTAACGGTCCGCTTCGTAATCCGGAAGGTTTTAACTTCCCGGAATCACGTACCTTTGGTGAGGCGGCGATCCTGCCTTTATTGGTCGAGGGTTCCCGCCTTCATATCGGGGCGTTGATCGCTTTATTCGTTGTGATCCTTGGCTGGATATTGATCAGCCGCACCTTGATCGGTTTTCAGGTCAAGGTCGTGGGCCTGACTCCACTGGCTGCAAGCTATGCTGGCTTTAGCCCGAAAAAAGTTGTGTGGATGAGCCTTTTGTTGGGCGGGGGGCTGGCAGGTTTGGCAGGCATGTTTGAAGTGGCCGGACCGATCGGACAGTTACAGCCGATCATTTCCCCCGGTTACGGCTTTACCGCCATTATCGTTGCCTTTTTGGGGCGTCTGCATCCGATGGGAATTTTGATGGCGGCTTTGTTGATTGCGCTTTCTTATCTCGGTGGAGAAACCGTGCAGATGGAATTGAGCCTGCCTTTGGCTGTAACGGGCGTTTTTCAGGGCATGCTTTTGTTCTTCCTGCTGGCCTCTGATGTGTTGATCAATTACCGCCTGGTCCTTGGTTTTAAGAGGAAAGCCGCATGATCGGATTTGAAGTTGAAACCATTGTCGCCATCTTGCTGGGCGTTGCACGCGGGGCGACCCCGCTGGTGTTTGCTGCCATTGGTGAATTGATCACGGAAAAATCCGGTGTGTTGAACCTGGGTGTGGAAGGCATGATGCTGGTTGGCGCGGTTGCTGGTTTTATTGCCGTTGTGGCTACGGGCAGTTCAACATTGGGGATTTTTGCCGCCATGTTGGCGGGGGCCTTGCTCTCCAGTCTGTTTGCGGTATTGGTCTTATTCCTCCATACCAATCAGGTGGCAAGTGGCCTGGCGCTCACCATCTTTGGCGTTGGCGTTTCCGCCTTTTTCGGACTGAGTTATCAGGGCACGCCGATTGAGGGGCTGCAGGCGATCCATATCCCGGGTCTGAGCGATATTCCGGTCTTTGGGCCGTTGCTGTTTGGCCATGACATTATGGTTTATGTCGCCTTTATTCTGGTGGCTGCGACCGCCTGGTTCTTAAACAGTTCGCGCTGGGGCATGATTTTGCGCGCGGTGGGCGAATCCCATCATGCTGCGCATGCCATTGGCTATCCGGTTGTGACCATCCGTTTTTGCGCCATCCTGTTTGGCGGGGCTATGTCGGGTCTGGCAGGCGCCTATATCTCGTTGATTTATACGCCGATGTGGGGCGAAAACATGACAGCGGGGCGCGGATGGATCGCGCTTGCGTTGGTGGTTTTTGCCACCTGGAAGCCATCACGTGCGCTGATCGGAGCGTATTTGTTTGGCGGGGTGACGATTTTACAGTTAAATGTCCAAAGTCTGGGCGTAGATATCTCGGCGCATCTGATGAATATGCTGCCGTATATCGCAACAATTCTGGTTTTGGTGATCATCTCGCGCGATGAAACCAAAATCCGGCTGAATGCACCGGCCTGTCTGGGGAAACCTTTCAGGGCGGATGGATAATTGGGAAAGAGAGACCTTTTAAAAATTTAGGTTAGGAGTTGAATTTAATGCGAAATTTCAAGGCGATCATGGCGGCAGCTGCCGTTTCATTGACCCTGGTAGCTTGTGGCGAAAGTGACGAGCCCAAAAAGGCGGCTGAAGAAGCCCCGGCGAAAAAAGAAATGGTCGAGAAAAAAGCAGAACCTGCCCCAGCAGCAGCTGGCCCGGCAAAAGTTGGTTTTGTTTATGTCTCCCCTGTGGGTGATGCGGGCTACACTTACCAGCATGACCTGGGTCGTAAAGCCATTGAAGAAAAATTTGGCGATAAAATTAAAGTCAGCTTCGTTGAATCTGTGGCTGAAGGCCCGGATTCAGAACGTGTGATCATGAATTTTGCGAAAGGCGATTATAAAGCGATTTTCGCAACGTCCTTTGGTTACATGAACCCAACTTTGAAAGTGGCGAAGCAGTTCCCAAACACAGCGTTTGAACATGCAACAGGCTACAAACGTGCGGCAAACGTCAATACGTATCTGGCGCGTTTCTACGAAGGACGTTACCTGGTGGGTCTGGTTGCGGGCAAAATGACCAAATCCAACGTCATCGGTTATGTGGCTGCTTTCCCGATCCCTGAGGTTGTGCGCGGCATCAACGCCTTTACACAAGGTATTCGTGCTGTAAACCCAGAAGCGGAAGTTCGCGTGATCTGGACAAACTCCTGGTATGACCCGGGTAAGGAACGTCAGGCAGCAGACACATTGATCGGTCAGGGCGCAGACGTTTTGAACCTGCACGCAGATAGCCCGGCCACCATTCAGGCGGCTGAAGATGCAGGCGTTTATGCCATCGGTTATAACTCCGATCTGTCCAAGTTCGGCCCGAAAGCACACCTGACAGCGTCTATGACCAACTGGGCACCTTACTATGTGAAACGTGTGGAAGAAGTTCTGGCTGGTTCCTGGAAAGGGGATCGCGACACATGGGATGGTCTGAAGGAAAATATGGTTCAGATCGCACCGTTTAACGAAGCGGTTCCACAGGACGTTCAGGACTTGGTGAATAAAGCCAAAGCTGACATTATCGCTGGCACCTTGCACCCGTTTGCAGGTCCGATCAAAGATAACGAAGGCAACGAAAAAGTGGCTGCGGGCACAACAATGTCTGATGGGGATATGCTGGGCTTTAACTGGTATGTCGAAGGCGTGGTTGGTAAATTGCCAAACTAAGTCTTTCTATATAAAGTGAGGGAGGGCTGTACCAACGGGTGCGGCCCTTTTTCTTTGTGTGAATTTTTAATTGGTGTAGAGTGCGCCAGAATGAAGTTAAAGGGGCACAGATGGTGAAGGTTGTCGTAACAGGGGCGCATTCAGGTATTGGTCAGGATCTGATTAAATCCGTTTGTGAGAAGGGTGTCGAGGTTCTTGCACTTATCACCCCTTGGGCGAAACAGGACGGGCTTTATCAGAAAGACGGTTCCGTCATTTATATCCCGTGTGATCTTCAAAAAACAGTTCCGGCTGACATTGTCGATCAGTGCAAGGATGCGGAAATTCTGGTCCATCTGGCTTGGGCGCGACCAAAAGATGTCAGCAAGGCCACATCGGATAACCTCGATCTCTATCAGAATTTAACAACGGCCCTTCCTGATGACATCAAGACGGTCTTTATGTCGTCGGTTTGTGCAACCGATGTGAACCCCAGTTATTACGGGCAGGCGAAATTTGCCTTGGCGCAAAAAATGGATCGATCACGCACGGTCGAAATCATTGCGGGCCTTGTGATGTCGGAACCTGCCATGGGGCCGTATCTTGCTTTGCAGAATTTTGTCTGCAAGCTGCATGGGGCCTTTAAATTCTTGCCGTCGCCCATGGCGGTGGTGGCGGATGCGGATCAGGTGATGCAGGCCTTGGAAAAATCGGTGCTGGATTTTGATAATTGCCCGCGACTGGTGGCTGCTTATCGACCCGAAGCTGTGCGGCTAAACGATCTGATTGTCGATATTCTGAAAGTTAAGAAAGTCAGTGGTCTGCCCATCCCGGTGCCCAATGGCCTGACGGTTGCGATGCTGTATCTGGTGCGTAAATTGGTGCCATCAATGTCAATCGCGGATCGATTGATTACGCTCTTGACCGTCAGTCCCGAAGCGGTTGAAAAACGCGTGGTCCTTGAAAATAAGGACGGGGCATGAGTGGGCCTGAAAAAATAGCCATCATCGGCAGTGGCCCGGCCGGCTTTGGTGCGCTGGCCCGGCTGGTGGCGTTGAAACGGGCAGGGCGCGATCTGGAAATTACCGTTTTTGCCAGCGGGAATGCGGATCAGGAAGCCCGCGTTCAGGCTGATTATAAAGAACGGTTTGATGCAAGGGATATCAATCAAACCCTGAAATCATCCAAAGCTTTGGGCGAAGGTGGTTTGCTGCCGCCACGATGTTTTAACAATGAACCTGTGACAAGCCATCGCGGGCATGATGGATTAAAGACCGAGATTAAAATTTCCGACAGTTTCGGCGGTATCGGGAATTATTGGAGCAGTTCTGTCTTCCCCAATCACCACCTGCATGACCCGGTGGTGAATAAATTGGGGGATCTGAAAGACCATTATGACTTTATCGCAGACCTGATCCCTGTTGCAGGACAAAAGGACGATCCACTGTCGTGCTTTTTTGATGAAAGTAGTTTGAATCAGCCGGGCCTTGACCTTGATCCGGCACTGGATGATTTGCGCGGAACAGCAAAGAAAGAGTCTTTTGATCTTGCCATCGGGGCCAATCGTTTTGCATTAAAGACCGAAGCTTCTGATCAAAACGCCTGTATCGCCTGTGGGGACTGCATGTATGGCTGTCCACGCGATGCGATTTTTCGGGCTGCCCGTCCGATCTGGGAAATGGCACAGGAAGGGTTGTGTCAGATCATCTATGAAGAAGTCGTGCAGTTTTCCGGCACAGATTTGAAGACAGTAACGCAAACTCAGACATTCGATAAAATCTTTGTCTGTGGCGGAGCGTTGGGGTCATCACAGCTGGTGCGTAACAGTCTGGGTAAACCGGAAAAACAGATTGAATTATATGACACCATGCTCTGGTATTTCCCGGCTCTTTCTTTTTGGCCGAAAAAGACGGGACGGGCAGATCGCGGGATCGCTTTTGCCGAACTGGCAGGCGGGCTTTGTGAGACAGAGACCAAAAGTTATAATCATTTGCTGGTTTCGCGCTTTCCCAATGCCATTGTGGATAATGTGCTTGGACGCAGTGATTTTTCCCAGCTTATGGCGAGTCTGGGCGGCAAGTTTGCCTTGATCGCTGCCATGTATGGATCGGATCAGGAATACATCACATATGGGCTGGAAGAACGTGACGGCAGCCTGAAAGCGGTCTCAAAGACAAAATCGGTTGAGCACATGGATGAAGCCAAGTTCAAAGCCTTTGCCGGATATCTGTCTGACAAGGGATGGTACGCTCATAAAAAACTGGTGATGGAAAATGCTACCAGCAGCCATTATGCGGCTAATCTTGGCTTTGCATATGGGATTGATGGATTGCCTCAACATGGCCAGATTTCGCCCAACATATATATATGTGATAGCGCCGGGTGGGACGGACCATCTATGTCGCAACAACATAGTTTTACCATTATGGCGAATGCGTCGCGATTGGTGCAGCAGACTTTGTAACTTAGACCTGTTACAATCTGTTACAAAAAAGAACTGGCTAAGTCATAATTAGGTTACAGTTTGTCTGTTAAATATATGACAGGGTCAACGAAGAGGGTATGTCATGGCTGGATCAGACAAAACACCGCGCATCTTGCGTAACCTGCATTGGATTATTGCAGGGGTGTTTGTGGTTGCCATGTCCGTAAGCCCCAAACTGTTTGCTGTTGCCGAACGCATGTGGTTTGAAACGGTTTCTTTGATCACAAAATTACCCGATCTTCTGATCTGGGTCTGGCTTCCCTATATTTTTTAAACTGCTTCTTTTCGGCGATTCCGGATTGGGCTACTATCGCGCAAACCTCATGTCACAGGGTGTGGGGAAGATTTATTCTATAGCGCAGATGGCTTTCTCATGACTAATCCCGCACTTGATCAGCTTCACCGTCAGGCAATTCAATTTTATCAGCAAGGTCAATTTACCAAAGCGATGGAATGTGCGCAGTCTGTCTTTAAGGTGCAGAAACGCGATCCGCATATTATGAACACTATTGGCCTGATTTATGCGGCCATGGGGGATCATAAAAAAGCCATCGCTTCATACAAAAAAGCGGTTAAAATTCAAGGGCGTGATCCCATGATGTGGCAGAACTATGCGGCATCGTTAAGTGCGTCAGGCAATCTGTCTCAAGCCAAATCCGCTTATCAGTCAGCGCTTAAGCTGGATGGCAATAATTATGCGACGCTGAATAATCTGGCCCATCTGTTGTTGCAGCTTAAACAATATGGTCAGATCGAAGAATATCTGAACAAAGCCATCACGTTGGATGCCAACCGTCCGGAAGCACACAATAATCTGGGGCTTTATCTGGAAGATATGAATGATCTGGAAGGTGCGGCAAACGCCTATCGGGAAGCGATCAACCGTCAGTCCAATCATCCTTTGTTCTGGCATCACCTTGCCCAGGTACAGGCCAAGCAGGATTTGCATGATGATGCGGTGGCTTCCTGTAAAAAAGCCATTGAACTCGCGCCAAACTTTGACATGGCCCATAAAAAGCTTGGTCGTCTCTATATCGAAGCCGGGCAGTTAAAAGAAGCCGAAGAGTCTTTGCGCAAAGCTTTGTCCATAGCGCCCAATTGTGATGCGTTTTTCCAATTGGCGGGTCTTGATTGTGTGGCACTGGATGATCCTATTTTCGTTCAGATGCGTGCGCATTATGAGACTGCGGACTTATCCAATATCGATCGGGAGCTTCTGGGGTTTGCGTTGGCACGTATTCTGGACAAGAACGCTTTTTATGATGTGGCTTTTGATTATCTGCTGAAAGCCAACAAAATCCGCCGTCAATCCTTCAAATATAATGTGAAACAAAGTGAAGGTTATTTTGACGCGGTCACTCAGCTTTATGATGCTGACTATCTGGCCGCACATGTTTGTGAAAGTGATAATTCGCTTCAGCCGATCTTTGTGCTCGGGATGCCACGATCAGGCACGACCCTGGTGGAACAAATTCTTGCGTCTCACCCTGGTGTGTCCGGGGCGGGGGAAGTGACGTATCTGAAAGAGGCGATTCAGGCCCATTATCCGGATTACTTTAAAGGCAAGCCGGTTTCCGAGATGGCAAAGATTGCACAGGTCGGGGCAGATTATCTCTCTCAGCTTTCCTATCATGCCGCTGGGAAGAAAATTGTCACAGATAAATTCACCAATAACTTTGAATTCATCGGGCTGATCAAACAGGCTTTGCCGAATGCAAAGACCATTCATGTGATGCGTGATGCGAAAGATACCTGTCTTTCCTGTTTCATGCAGAGCTTTGGCAGTGACATGCCCTTTATCTATGATCTGGCAGAGCTGGGTCGATATTATAAGGCCTATGAAAAACTGATGGCCCATTGGTCTGAACTGTTGGGTGATGAGATTTATCATATCTCTTATGAACAGCTGATCGAAGATCGCGACGGCGAAGTGGCCAAGCTTCTGGATTTCTGTGATCTGGAATTTGCCGAAGAATGTCATCAATTCCATGAACAGAAGCGCCGGGTCAAGACCGCAAGCTATGTTCAGGTGCGCCAACCGATCTATCGTAAGTCTATGCAGCGCTGGAAGAATTACGAAACCCATCTGGATGCCTTGTCTTTCTAGATAGGTAGGAATGCGTAAATGTGTTGGCGGTCACATCCCCAGGTGTTGTGACCTGTCTTAATCTGTCTGTAATTAAAGGAGACAGAGATGAGACGCTATCCCACACCAGCCCCCTATAAACTGATCAGTGATATGGCACGCGACCTGATTTGGATGGCGGCTGCCCAGGAAGGTCCGGAAAGCTGGCACCAACGTCACCATCATGTCCGTCTTTTTGCGCAAAATCTTTACGGCGACTGTGAAGAAGCCGACTTGTTAGGGGCGATGATGAGCCTGCAGGAGGATCGGGTCTAAAAGTCTGAAAGAAAAGACAAAACCACCATCAAACAAATTACATAAAATTTTATCTAAGTTTCGTATGCGGTACGTTTCTGCTTGAGAGTATGTTTTTTGCCTTTGTGGATAAGCTTATTTTATATTTAAAATCAATGATTTAATCTGTGGATAAATTGTAGCTTCAGAAGTTTATAAAAGGTTAAAGAAGGCAACTGCGCGTGCAGATTTCAGCCATTTTGGACGCATTTTCAGGGGCTTGAAAAGGGGCAGAGCGGGGGAACAACTACGTTTGAATCTAGATAGATAAAATTTGAGAAAAAATTATCTGCATTGGTAGGTAACACTTTTTTTACAAAGAATCAGTATCTTAGAAGGTAGAGTTCAGGCCTTTCCTTCATTTTTGAGCTGAAGGAGTAAGGTCGGACATGATGTTTAACAACATTCGTAGTTGACGGTGGGCGGTAACTCCACCCATAATGAAGAAATGGATATAAAAAGTGTTAGATAGTTCGGCGCAATCTGCTTCACAAACCCGTAACCATGAAGCCACCGCTTCCATGAGTGCGGGGGAAGAAGTTAAAGAACAAGATGATCATGTGAAAATGAAAAAAGCAAAACCTAAATCATCAAATTTAAAACACTCCTACACCATTCCCTGCACCAGTCAGTTCCGTGACCGGGTCAGTCATCTGGCCGATCAGAAAAAAGTTAACGTGGCTGATCTTGCTCGTTCCGTCTTGTTGATGGTCAGTGATGCTGACATATCTGCCTTTGCCGATCCAGGTGACCCGGACGCCCAGGATCGTGAAACCGTGATCCTGAAATCGGGTCCGAGCAAAGGGCGTCCCTGGCGACGTAAACCGCGCCTGCAAGTACGTATGGCCCCAGGGTATGACGTGCTGCACATTCGTAAGGCACTAAACCTTGCCTTGTATATGGAAGAAGGAAAAGCAGAGGTCCGTGTCCATACTGAAGAAAGCCTGCGTGCCCAGAAAGCCGAGTTGGAAGCCATGAAAAAACAGGTGGAAGAACAGGCAAAAGCACAAAATAATATTCATAATCTTCCCGAAACAATCGAGGAAATGGAAAGATTACGAGCGATTGTTTCGGTCTTGTCGTTTGAGCCGTTGCATGAAGGGGTACAGGACCGTAGTGATGCGTTACACATCCTTGGTTTCCCACCCAAAACATACCCGGGACGATCTGAACTTACCGCGCGTTTTCGCATGCTGGCAACTATTCACCACCCAGACGGGAAATATGGTAGCCACGAACGCATGAGCCAATTGAACCAGGCGATGGCAATTTTACGCTCTGCAAGCTGACTTATCCACAGGGCTGTGGATAAAATTCAAGCGCCGTTCTGTCTTCGGAACGGCGTTTTTTATGTTATGGTGTTTGTCTGAAAAAAGGAAAATCAGATGCCAAATCCAAAAATTCTCGTGACCAGAAAATTACCCACAGATGTCGAAAATCGTTTGATGGATACATTTGAAACTATTTTAAATCCGACAGATGAAGCTTACGATTCAGAAAAGTTAATTCAACAAGCCGAAAATGTAGATGCGATTTTATGCACGCCCTGTGATCAAATCGGTGCCGATTTGATTGCGAAACTTCCGGATCGAATTCGCATCATTTCCACCTTCTCCGTCGGCTATGAACATATCGATATTGCTGCCGCGATGAAACGCGGTATTACGGTGACCAACACGCCGGGTGTTTTGACCGATGCGACCGCCGATATCGCCCTGCTTTTATTGTTAGGGGCATCACGCCGGGCCCATGAAGGGGAACGTCTTATCCGGGAAGACAGCTGGACGGGCTGGAACCCGACCCAATTGATGGGCATTGGACTTCAGGGTAAACGTCTGGGCATTCTGGGCATGGGCCGCATCGGTCAGGCCGTAGCGGATCGTGCCAAAGCCTTTGGTATGGAGATCCATTATCATAACCGCCGCACTCTTGATTATGATGCGATTTATCATGACAGCCCGGAAAGTCTGTTGGGAGTCAGTGACTTCCTGTCGCTTCATTTCCCACTGACGGATCAGACGAAGAAATTCCTGAATGAAGAACGCATCAACCTGCTGCCGGACAATGCCGTGGTGATTAATACCGCGCGTGGCGGGGTGGTCGATGATGAGGCGCTGATCAATGCCCTTAAAAGCGGTCGCGTTGCAGCTGCCGGTCTGGATGTGTTTGACGGGGAGCCAAAGCTGCATGAAGGCTATCGTGGCCTATCCAATTGCTTCTTGCTGCCGCATCTCGGCAGTGCGACCATCGAGACCCGAAACGCCATGGGCTTTTGTGCCATCGATAATCTGGAAGCCTTCTTTAAAGGCGAGGATGTGCCGAACCCGGTGACGGCTTAACCGCAATATCCAGACATCAAAAAAACCCGGCCCCTGAATGTCAGGCAGGCCGGGTTTTTCTATTCAGATCAGATGATCCTATTCACGTTCGCCCAGGAAGCTGAGCAAGAACTGGAACATCAGGATGAAGTCGAGGTACAGTTCCAAGGCACCCATAATGGCCTTTTTGCCCGCGATCTCGGACCCGTCCATCGCGTTATATGTGTCTTTGATCTTTTGTGTGTCATAAGCGGTCAGGCCCGCAACGATCAACACACCAACCGCAGAAATCACCAGATGCATAATTGGGCTTTGCAGGAACCAGTTTACGACACTGGCAATGATGAGACCAAATAGACCCATGATCAGGAAAGTGCCCATACCGGACAGGTCACGTTTGGTGGTGTACCCATAAAGGCTCAAAGCACCAAAAGAAGCAGCTGTGATAAAGAGCGTGCGCGCAACACTGACACCTGTGTAGGCCAGCAGGATGTAAGAAAGCGACAGACCCATCAGGCTTGCATAAGTCCAGAAAGTCATCTGTGCAGTTTGCGCAGACATTTTATGGATGCGAACGCTTAAGAAGATCACCACACCAAGCGGTGCCAGCATGACAACCCATTTCAAAGGCGTGCCATGGATCAGGTTCATCAATGGTGCGGATGTTGAGGCCAACATCGCAACGATACCTGTAAGTGCGATGGCGGCCGCCATGTAGTTATAGACGCCCAGCATATATTTACGTAGGCCCACATCATACTGTGCAACACGTGCATCAGCTTGTGACATGGTTTGACGGTCATTACCGAATTGCATTTTGATCCTCTTAGGAGCTGTGAAAAACTCAATGAAATTGAAAATAGTTAGTATTCAATATGTCATGAAATGCAGCTTTTGCAAGTGAAACCAATATGAATCCATAAGGTTTCGATAGATTTTTACGGTTGTTTTTAATAGTTTTTAACTATGATTTCTGGGTTATATTTTGTGCAGTGCAGCAATATTGATGCTGATTAATCAGGCAATCCAGGTTTTCTATATTAATGGTCCATGGCCTAAAGCCCTGATTCACCGGACTTTCACATTTTTGGCATGAACCTTGTGTATAGATTCCCTATATTGGAACTTCACCCATGTGAAAGGATCAGCCTATGACCCCTGAAACCATCAAACTTGTACAAGATAGCTTTCAGAAAGTTGTACCGATTGCGGATACGGCCGCAGATATTTTTTATACACACCTTTTTGAAACTTCGCCCGAACTGCGCCCCCTCTTCCCAAATGAGATGGCAAGTCAGAAGGTGAAGCTGATGCAGGTGCTGGGTGGGGCCATTGCCAATCTTCATCAGGTCGATAGTGTAATTGCCAGCGTTCAGGACCTGGGCCGCCGTCATGTGGCTTATGGGGTGACGGATGAACATTACGATCTTGTTGGTGCTTCACTTCTTTATACATTGGAAAAGGGCTTAGGCCCTGCATGGAATGATGATCTTGCCGACGCTTGGACAGAAGTTTATGCCACCGTTGCCACAGTGATGAAAGCAGCAGCAGCCGAAGTTGAAGCGGCAGAATAATCAACAATGATGGGGCACCTCTGTTCCCACTTAATCCCGGTGGTCCGGTTTATGTAAACTTGGTTGTATCAATTTACACCATTTAGTAGTGTGTGGTTCATCTTTTGAATCAATGGGGTAGGGGCGTTTCATGACGCAAGTTGAAAATGCAGAGACGTTGCAGGAAGATACGGTTCTAGACCAGTCTGACGCACAAGAGTTTGTGCAAGATGAAGAACAGCAATTCAGAACGTTTGTTGGTCCTAATGCTGACAAATTTATGAAAGTGTATGATGCTGTAAAGAATAAAAAAAATACTTCTTCTTCGAATTGGATAATGCTGATCGGCATATTGCCTTGGTTCTTTTACCGCAAAATGTATCTTTTGGGTCTGTTGCTTTTCTTCGTCCCAATTGTGATCATTCTGATATTTCCAGATTTAGGTTCTGTTGACAAAGTGCTTTACCCAAACCCGAATTGATGTGACCTGAACGAAGCCGAGAAAGCTTAACATCGTTTTGTCATATCG
>NZ_JAWLVJ010000020.1:0-86823 GCF_033100395.1 Terasakiella sediminum
TATATCTTGGTTTTTTCATTTCGAATCTCCTGCACTTAATATACGAGAAAATTCTACTTCTAAGGACCACTAAAAATCGGGGGTATTACCGAAACACTTCGGGAAATGGTGTCTGAAACCTTTCAATCGCTCAAATCAGGCTTTGAGTTAAAACCAGCAATCTGATTAGCAATAGAATAGGAAATGGATTGTTTCATGTTGTCTTGAATGTGCCAGTAATGATCGGCATTCACCCTCGTGGAATTTCCAATAACCTTTCCCATTGTTGATGGATCGTAACCTAGGCTAGCTCCAACACTATTCCATGACCTTCTGAGATCATGCATGGTGATTCTGGCTTTCCCTTCGTATAGTCCAGCCTCTTTTCTAATTCGGGTCCATGAGTGCTCTATGTTTTCGATATGACCTGACTTTGAATCAGGTGCAGGAAAAAGCCATTGGGGGGATTTTGGAATTCGAGATAACAGGTCTCTTAAAGGTTCTGAGATAGGTAATTCCAAAGGTTGGGCGTAACGATCAGTTTTATGTTCAGTCACCACAACTTTATTGTTTTCTAGGTGAACATTCTCCCACCTGAGCTGGAAGCATTCGTTTTTCCTCAGAGGAGTGAGGATCAGCATTTCCATGGCGAGTAAAGATATTTTGGGAATAACCCCTTTATATCGATATTTTTCTATGGTTTCCCATAGTTGACGATACTCTTTTTCTGAAAGAATGCGGCTTCGTTTTGGGGCAGGAACCTTGGTTTCGATGCAGAAAGGATTTCTTTGTTCGCCAACGAGTTCTCTTTTCTCTGCCCACCCCCAGATGATGCGAGACCACTGAATGATTTTAGCTCGATAGTGAGGAGACTGTTGTAATCCGTCATAGATGCGTTGTACGAGCCCTTTGGAGATTTTCTGACAGGGGATGTCGCCAAAGTGTTTACGGATGTGTAAGCGGGAGTATGTTTGAACTTCCTTTAAGGATGTCGGTTTATGGCTTTCTGAAGCGTAAGCCAAATATTTGTCGATTAAACAGTTGAATGTTTTGGCTTCAGCAAGCCCGATTTTTCTTTCCCATTGAGGGTCTGCACCTTCACTGATTTTTCCGATGAGGACTTTAGCTTTTTGTCGGGCTTCATCTGCTGAGATGACACCGAACTGTCCAATGCGGAATTCGCGCTGTTTTTTATCGGGTGATTTATATCGTAGGATGAATTGGCGTTTACCGGATGAATAAACCTTAACGCCAAAACCTCCAATTTCTTTATCCCATGTGCGGCCTTCTTTTAGTTTCTTTACTGAATTGTCGGTAAGGCGAATTTTGCGTTTTGCGGGAGGTGCCATATCGCTTTCTCCTATGGATTGGGTTGCTTTCAATCCAAGGAGCGTCAAGCGTTACACAAGTGAGGATCAACAGAAGAAAGTTCTAAAGGTGTTTTGTATAAGGTGTGTTATTGCATTCCCCCTTACTTTTCTGTATGAACAGGGCAAATTTTGAAGGGCAAGTGTCGGGTTTGGTTTATTCTGTCTTGTAAAAGAATAAATCCTGTATTTGTAATGATTTAGCTCTGGTTTATGTAACGGTTTGTCCCATTTTATGTAACGAACCTTGATCAGGTTTTAGAGAATCAGTTCTCAGTCATTTCAAATACAGGCATATCTCGCGAACTCGGCTCGCCCCTTTACACACGCAACATCCATGCGAAACCTTGTATTTTGATGATCAAACGGGCCTTCGCAAAAACGATTACTAGGAGAGACCGTATGATCCCGCGCTATTCCCGACCTGAGATGACTTCCATTTGGGAGCCAGCCAATAAATTCCGCATCTGGTTTGAAATTGAAGCCCACGCCCTGACCAAGATGGAAGAACTCAACGTTGTTCCGGCGGGCACGTCTGATGTGGTCTGGTCCAAAGGTCAGAAGGAATATACGCCAGAGCGCATCGCACGCATTGACGAGATCGAACTGGAAGTGAAACACGATGTGATCGCGTTTTTGACAGAACTGGCGGAAAACGTTGGTGATGAAGCACGTTTTGTACACCAGGGCATGACCTCTTCTGACGTTCTGGATACCTGTCTTTCTGTACAGATGATGCAGGCGGCTGACCTGTTGATTAAAGATCTGGACCGACTGTTGGCTGCGTTGAAAAAACGCGCCAAAGAAACAAAAGACATGGTTTGCATCGGTCGTTCTCACGGTATCCACGCTGAACCTGTGACCATGGGGCTGAAATTCGCCCGTTTCTACGCTGAGATGGATCGTAACCGCACACGTCTTCTGCAGGCCCGTGATGAAATCGCAACTTGTGCGATCTCTGGTGCTGTCGGGACATTTGCCAACGTTGACCCGCGTGTTGAAGAATATGTCGCTGAGAAAATGGGCCTGACGCCGGAGCCGATCTCCACACAGGTGATCCCACGTGATCGTCACGCCAACTACTTCTGCGTTCTGGGCACCATCGCTTCTTCTGTCGAAAACATCGCGATTGAAATTCGTCACATGCAGCGTACCGAAGTCCGTGAAGCACAGGAATATTTCGCACCGGGTCAGAAAGGCTCAAGCGCAATGCCACACAAACGCAACCCGATCCTGACTGAAAACCTCACTGGTCTGGCCCGTGCGGTTCGTATGGCTGTTACACCTGCGCTGGAAAACGTGGCCCTGTGGCACGAGCGCGATATCTCGCATTCTTCCGTTGAACGGATGATCGGCCCGGATGCAACCGTAACACTTGATTTCGCTCTTGGCCGTCTGGCGGGCACCATTGAGAAACTGGTTGTTTACCCACAAAACATGCTGGATCACATGAACAACTTCGGCGGCATCCACGATGCACAGCGCGTTTTGTTGTTCCTGACACAAAACAATGTATCGCGTGAAGACAGCTACCGCATCGTTCAGCGCAACGCCATGCGCGTTTGGAAATCCTACGGCATCGATCCGGATAACCCGGACGGCGAAGTCGAAATGGATGCGACAGAGATCGAAGCACAGAACCACGACAACCGCCTGTTTTTCTTCCTGTCCAAAGACGAAGGCCTGACAGAGCATTTGAGCGTTGATCAGCTCAAGACACTTTTGGATGAAGATTCTGTTTCTTATCACACCAAACGCGTGGATGTGATCTTTGAACGAGTCTTTGGTAAAGAGTAAGTCTTTCCAAAATATTCGCTTTTAAAAAGGGTTGGATGCATCGTTGCTCCAGCCCTTTTTATTTGGTATGACCGATGTGGGCTCTGATCCCCCAACGGATCAGGAAGCTCTTCTTTTGCCATAGGATGTGAAGGAAGAGAGAGACCAAAAGTAATTAAGGTCACTTTCATACTAGCGGTATGAAAGATATCTCTTCGTGATTGTCGAAATGGCCGTCTGGGAAGGGAGTTATACAGACATGAGTACTGTCGCCAAGCCGAGCGAGAAGCCGGCTAATCCTAATTTTTCATCAGGTCCGTGTTCCAAGCGCCCCGGTTTTACACTGGATGCATTAAAAGGCGCTGCGCTGGGCCGTTCACACCGTGCAAAAATCGGTAAAGAAAAACTCAAAGACACCATTGATCGCACCAAGGCGATTTTGGGTGTTCCGGACGATTATCGTCTGGGCATCGTGCCTGCGTCTGATACAGGGGCGGTTGAAATGGCGCTCTGGTCCATGCTGGGCGCGCGCGGTGTTGATATGTTCCAGTGGGAAAGCTTTGGCAAAGGCTGGGTTGGCGATGTGAAAAGCCAGCTGAAACTGGACGATATGCGCGAATTCAAAGCGGAATACGGTGAACTTCCTGACCTGAGCCAGGCTGATTTTTCCCGCGACGTGGTCTTCACCTGGAACGGCACCACATCCGGTGTGTGCGTACCAAATGGCGACTGGATTGCGGATGACCGTGAAGGTCTGACCATCTGTGATGCGACCTCTGCTGTTTTTGCCATGGATATTCCATGGAACAAAATTGACGTGCTGACCTACAGCTGGCAAAAAGTGATGGGCGGTGAAGGTGCACATGGCGTGCTGGTTCTTTCCCCTCGTGCTGTGGAACGTCTGGAAAGCTACACGCCACCATGGCCGCTGCCGAAGATTTTCCGCATGACCAAAGGCGGCAAGCTGATCGACGGTATCTTTACAGGCGCGACCATCAACACGCCTTCCATGCTGTGTGTGGAAGATGCGCTGGATGGTCTAAACTGGGCAGAAGGTCTTGGTGGACTGGATGCGTTGATCGCACGTTCACAATCCAACCTGAAAGCACTGGAAGACTGGGTGGAAACAAATGACGACTTTGGCTTCCTGGCTGAAGATAAATCCATTCGTTCCAACACATCGGTCTGTCTGAAAATTACAGCCAACTGGTTTACGGCATTGAGTGATGAAGATCAGGGCAAGGCAGCCAAAAAGCTGGTCAGCCTGCTGGATGCAGAGGGTGCGGCCTACGATATTGGTGCTTACCGGGATGCACCTGCCGGTCTTCGGATCTGGGCGGGGGCGACGGTGGAAACATCAGACCTCAAGCTGCTGACCCCATGGTTGGACTGGGGACTTGCCCAGGTTGCTGCTGAATACTCCTAACAGATAAGCCCATCGTCACGCGCCGTGACGGTGGGTTTTTTCTTATGAATACTTCTAAACAGGGAGGCATCGTAAAGATATGCCTAGAGTACTAATTTCCGATAAAATGAGCCCACAAGCGGCCGAGATTTTCAAAGCCCGTGGTGTAGACGTGGATGTGATCACAGGGGAAAGCCCGGAAGAACTGAAAGCCCGCATCGGCGAATATGACGGCCTTGCCATTCGTTCCAGCACGACGGTGACCGAAGAAATCCTGAATGCTGCGACCAACCTGAAAGTCATTGGCCGCGCAGGCATCGGCACGGACAATATCGACAAGGTCGCGGCCACAGGTAAAGGTGTGGTGGTGATGAACACGCCGTTTGGCAATTCTATCACCACGGCAGAACATGCGATTTCCATGCTGATGGCGTGCGCACGCAATATACCGCAGGCCAACGCTTCCACTCACGCGGGCCTTTGGGAAAAGTCCAAGTTCATGGGGGTTGAGCTTCTCGGTAAAACCCTGGGTGTCATCGGGTCCGGGAATATTGGTTCTGCGGTATGTGAACGTGCCATGGGTTTGAAGATGCGCGTGGTTGCCTTTGATCCCTTCCTGTCACCTGAACGTGCCAAGGACATGGGGATTGAAAAGGTCGAACTGGATGAACTGTTCGCCCGCGCTGACTTCATCACACTTCACACGCCGCTTACTGAACAGACCCGCAACATCATTGATGCAGCAGCCATTGCAAAGATGAAAGACGGTGTGCGCATCGTTAACTGTGCGCGTGGTGGTCTGGTCGATGAAGAAGCCCTGAAAGCAGCATTGGAAAGCGGCAAGGTCGCAGCGGCTGCAACGGACGTTTATATCGAAGAACCTGCAAAATCCAATATTCTGTTTGGGGTGGAAAACTGCATCTGTACGCCACACCTTGGTGCGTCGACTTCGGAAGCCCAAGAAAAGGTTGCGTTGCAGATCGCCGAACAAATCTCGGATTACCTGCTGACCGGGGCGGTGACAAACGCATTGAACATGCCGTCGGTTTCTGCTGAAGAAGCCCCCAAGCTGAAACCCTATATGAAACTGGCGGAACAGCTTGGCAGCTTTGCAGGCCAGATCACCCAAAGCGGGATCAAGTCGGTAACGATTGAATATGAAGGCGCTGTTTCTGAAGTTAACCTGAAACCTCTGACCTCGACGTTGCTGACCGGGTTGCTTACACCTATGCTGGAAAGTGTGAATATGGTCAGTGCCCCTGCCATCGCCAAAGAACGTGATATTGAAATCACCGAAGTCACCCGGGAAAAGTCAGCTGAATATCAAAGCTTCATCAAACTGACCGTGGTGACGGAAACACAAACCCGGTCCGTTGCGGGCACCATGTTTACCGGGTCCAAACCACGCATTGTTGAGATCAATGATATTCCGGTGGAAGCCGAAGTGGGCAACCACATGCTGTTTGTGACCAACCAGGATAAGCCGGGCTTTATTGGTAAAATCGGGTCCACTCTTGGCTTTGCGGGAATCAATATCGCCACCTTCCATTTGGGGCGTTCAGATGCGGGGGCTGATTCGATTTGCTTGATGCAGGTCGATCAGGAAATCAGCGAGGATACTTTGGCAGAGGTGAAAAACATCCCTCATGTCACACGGGCAGAAGCATTAAACTTCTGATCCTCGTTGATGATTAAGAAAAGGACTGCGCGTTGTGGGCAGTCCTTTTTTTGTTGCAATGCCGTATGGGATTTTCTTGTCTGTTTCAAATGAAAGGAATACCCTTTCCCAAATTAAAAAATACACGTGACAGGTTAGGGAGGTGTTTTAAATGAAACACGTAATTCTGGGCGCAGGTCCATGCGGGGTAAGCGCGGCACAAACGTTACGCAAAAATGATCCGGATTGTGAGATCGTGCTGGTGGGGGATGAACCGGAACTGCCTTATTCGCGCATGGCCATTCCCTATCTGCTGGTCGGCAATATTGAAGAATCCGGCACCCATATCAAACGGTCCGACAGTTTCTATGAAGAAAATCGGATTACCCTGCGCCAGAACCGGGCAGAAAAAGTAGATACAGCGGCGAAGCAGGTGACGCTCTGTAATGGCGATGTGGAAAGCTATGACAAGCTTCTGGTCGCGACCGGATCACGCCCCGTCAAGCCGCCGATTGCAGGGCTGGACCAACCGGGTGTTCATCACTGCTGGACGCTGGAAGACGCCCGCAAGATCATTGAACTGGCCCATAAAGGCGCTCACGTTGTCTTGCTGGGCGCTGGTTTTATCGGCTGTATCATTCTGGAAGCCTTGGCGCTTCGAAACGTCAAACTGACCGTGGTGGAAATGGGTGATCGCATGGTGCCACGTATGCTGGATGCCAATGCGGGTAACATGCTGAAAGACTGGTGTCAGTATAAAGGCGTCAGCGTCCATACGGGCACAAAGATCACGCAGATTGAACCCAATGCAGGTGTGGATGAAGACACCTTGCTGGTTGATCTGGATAACGGCCATCAAATCCCCGCGCATTTGGTTGTCGTGGCCGCAGGTGTGGCCCCCAATGTGGATTTTCTGGAAGATACCGGGGTGAAACAGAAAGATGGCATTCTGATCAACCGTAACATGATGACGACCCAGACCGATGTTTATGGCGCTGGGGATGTGGCCCAAGGCCTTGATTTTTCAACAGGCGGTATGTCGGTGCACGCCATTCAGCCCACCGCGACAGAACATGGACGCATTGCGGCCTTGAATATGGCAGGTATTCCAACCAGTTATCAAGGATCTCTGGTGATGAACGTGCTGGATACATTGGGGCTGATCTCGGTCTCCTTTGGTCTGTGGGATGGTGTTGAAGGCGGCGATCAGTCGGTCCTGTTGGATAAGGCCAATTACAAATATGTCCGGTTGGAATTTGACGGGAACTATCTGGTCGGGGCGCAGATGATCGGGCGCACGGACCATGTGGGTGTTTTGCGCGGCCTCATCCAAAGTCGTATAGACTTGGGTGACTGGAAAGCTAAACTGATGAAAGATCCCACCCGTGTGATGGACGCCTATCTTGCCTGTACACAAAATACTTAGGACGAAAAATAACGGAGCATGTAAGCTTGATGACGATGACGCTTAAACTCTACGCACAATTGGGAAAATACCTGCCCGAAGGCACGCCAGCAAATGAGGCTGAGATTGATCTGGCTGATGGCACATCTGTAACCGATGTGTTGGATAAATATCAGGTCCCGCCGGAAATGTGTCACCTTGTGCTGGTGAACGGCAATTATCTGGCGCCTGAAGCCCGTGGCTCCCACCTGCTGGAAGACAAAGACCATCTCGCTGTTTGGCCCCCTGTGGCCGGGGGCTGATCTTGGCCGAGTTTATCGAGATTTCGCGCGAGATGGGCACAAACCATCGTGACCTCCTTCGCCTTCTGCCCAAATCGGTCCCTGAGGCGACCATTACATCCAAGGGGGATGAACGAACAGGGGCAACTGTGGTGGTGGAAAATGCGCCTTATGGCCGGATCGAAATCGATTTGTCCAAAGTCGGCGAACGCCGCATTGCTTTGCTGTGCCTGCCTGTAACGCACGTGACCTTCCGTTTCTTTGGCGTGGATGAAGAAACCGCGCACCGCGAATATGAACGTATGGCAAAATATTTTCAGCGCGGTGGGGGCTAACACACCGTGGGGGAATTCTCGTCTGCCTTTGCCGCAGCTTTTCAGTTAATCGTCCAGCTTGATGCCAATCTGGTTGAAATCGTCGGCCTGTCCTTGCAGGTCAGCCTCAGTGCTGTCTTTATCGCAGCTCTCATTGGTCTGCCATTAGGTGCCGGGCTGGTTCTGATCCCGTTTCGGGGCAAGCGCGCGGTTGTTGTGATGCTGAATGCCCTGATGGGCCTGCCGCCTGTGGTGGTCGGGCTGATCGTCTATCTGGTCTTGTCACGATCCGGCCCGCTGGGGGTCTTTGGTTTGCTTTTTACCCCGGCTGCCATGATCACCGCGCAGGTCATTCTGATCACGCCCATTATTGCGGCTCTGACGCGACAGGTGGTGCAGGAAATGTGGGGGGAATATCGCGAACAGCTTCTCTCATTAGGCTGCAGCCCTATGGGGTCGATCCCTACGCTTTTGTGGGATGGGCGCTTTAGTTTGATTACCACTATTTTGGCTGGCTTTGGCCGAGCAAGTGCGGAAGTGGGGGCGGTGATGATTGTGGGCGGTAATATTGATCATGTCACCCGCGTCATGACGACTGCCATTGCGCTGGAAGTCAGCAAGGGAGATTTGGCGCTGGCCCTTGGGCTTGGGATCATTCTTCTCGCCTTATCGCTCGGCATTAACGCGACGGCTTATTGGCTGGGTGAATTTGCGAAGAAAAGGATTGGGGCATGATTACCAATCCAACGATCCTTCCCCTGGAAGTTAAAGACCTGTGTTTCGAAGCACGCGGCAAACGTTTGGTGAAAGATGCGAATTTCACCATTGAAGCTGGATCGCGCACGATGATCTTAGGCGCAAACGGGGCGGGTAAAAGTTTGATGCTGCGTTTGTGCCACGGCTTGCTGGACCCGTTAAAGGGTGATGTCAGCTGGAATGGGGATACATCTTTTTCAAAGGCCACGCGGGAACGCCAGGCCATGGTTTTTCAGCGTCCGGTGATGTTACGGCGCACGGCCCTTGCCAATATCGAATACGCCTTGTCCCTGCGAAAAGTCCCACAGGCAGAACGCGAAGACCGTGCTTATAGTGTTTTAAAAAAAGTTGGTCTGGGACGCTTGGCCCAACAGCCCGCGCGCGTCCTTTCCTTTGGGGAACAGCAACGCCTTGCCATGGCACGCGCCTGGGCCATCGATCCAGATGTGTTGTTTCTGGATGAACCCAGCGCCAGTCTGGACCCAAGCGCCACCCATTCCATCGAAGAAACCATCGAAGCCATCGCCGCAGGTGGCGCAACGATCATTATGACCACACATGACCTGGGTCAGGCTAAACGATTGGGCACGGATGTAATGTTTCTGCATCGCGGGCGTATTCTGGAAAAGGCAAAAGCAGCGGACTTTTTTGAAGAACCGAAAAACGATCTGGCGCAAGCTTTTGTGCGTGGTGACTTGCTGTGGTGGAAACGCAAAGACCCATATCCCGGCGGTGGGATTGATGAGCGTGTGGTGAGAAATAAAGCTGATTAAGCGCGGGTCACTTTGGCAGTAAACATATAACCACGATTGCGCACCGTTTTGATGAACTTTGGTGTCTTTGGATCATTTTCAATTTTTTTGCGCAGGCGGGTGATCTGTACATCAATGCTGCGATCAAAGGCAGGCGTGTTATCGCCATGGACCAGATCAAGCAATTGGTCGCGGGTCAAGACCCGGTTGGGATGATCCATAAAGGCCTGTAACAGGGTAAATTCACTGCTGGAAAGACGCGGTTGTGCGCCGTCCGGTCCAACGATTTCAAGTGATGACAGATCGACTTTCCAGCCCTCAAAATCGTAGGAGCCGGCTTGCACAGTGGCATCAATCGGCAGCAATTCTGGTTGGGCAGGGGTGGCTTGGGTGCGGCGAATGACGCTTCGTACGCGCGCCAGCAGTTCACGCGGTTCAAACGGTTTGCCCAGATAATCGTCTGCGCCGACTTCCAACCCGATGATCCGTTCTGTGGTTTCCCCACGGCCACTTAAAATCACAATGCCGATGTTGCTGCGGCTTTTGATTTCCCGCGTTAGCGACAGGCCATCCATATCTGGCAGACCAAGGTCCACCACACACAGATCAATATTGGTATCTGAAATAATATTTAGCGCGGCCTGGCCGGAATCGGTAATGCTTGTATGAAACTCCGCATCCTCAAGACAGGCCGCGACAACATCGGCCACAACCGGGTCGTCTTCGACAATGAGGATATGTTTCGTTTCTGTCATATGCACAAATTCTAAAGCTGAAATATTTTGAAATAATATGGTTTAGAAGAGGTGCGTGCAACTATTAAGGTTCGGATACCGCAGGAAAATCTGCCATTGTGCTATTATTAGTTGATCATAAGAATGACCACTCCCCCTGTGGGCGTCAGTTTGTTACTTAGTAACAGGACCCGCGCCGTCCGGTTTTGTCGAAATACTGCTGATGATATTCTTCGGCCCGATAAAAGGTGGTGGCGGGCTTGATTTCGGTAACAATCGGGGAGTTAAAGGTTTTTAGGCTTTCCAACTGGGCAATTGTTTTTTCAGCTACATCTTTTTGTGCGTCACTATGATAATAAATGCCGGATCGATATTGCGTGCCCATATCCGGGCCCTGGCGGTTCAGTGTGGTTGGATCATGCAAGTTAAAGAAAAGCATGACCAAATCATCAAATGAGACGCGATCCGGGTCAAATACAACTTCTACGGCTTCGGCATGGCCTGTGGTTCCGCTACAAACTTCCTGATAGGTCGGATTCTCTTTATGACCGCTGGTATAACCGACCTGGGCATCCACAATACCATCCTGATCGCGAAAACGCGCTTCGACGCCCCAGAAACATCCGGCAGCAAAGGTGGCTTTTTGATATTCTTTGACCATTGTTTTTCCTTTTTCGATAAATCGGACCTGAAAAAGAGATAAGCTGTGTTTCTTCTTTGTCAAACAGGCTTTATAAGAATTCGCACGTGATCACGAAGATTTGAAGGAGGCTGCGATGGAAGAGATCAAAGAAACAATCCGCAGCCTCGCTTTGGACATGGGGTTTGATACGGTCGGTTTTTGTAAGGCACAAACCTCCGATCAGGCCAAGCGTGACCTGAAGGAATTCAACGCCCGGGGTTATCATGGTGACATGGACTGGATGGTCACGACAGAAGAACGCCGCGCCGACCCAAAGGTTTTGTGGGAGGGGGCAAAATCCATCATCGTTTTGGGTATGAACTATGGCCCGGATTATGCCCCAATGGATTTGCTGGAAGAAACTGATAAAGGGGTCATCAGTTGCTATGCTCAAAACCGGGATTATCACGATACGGTAAAAAAACGTCTGAAACGACTGGCCCGTGAAATGGTAGCCCGCTGGGATGGTGAACTGAAAGTCTTTGTCGATACCGCCCCTGTGATGGAAAAGCCAATTGCGGCACAAACATCCGTTGGCTGGCAGGGCAAGCACAGTTGTGTGGTCTCGCGTGACTTTGGGTCCTGGCTGTTTTTAGGTGAGATTTACACCACCCTTGACCTGGAACCGGATGCGCCGGAAAAGAACCATTGCGGGTCTTGTTCGTCCTGTCTGGATATCTGCCCGACCGATGCTTTTGTGGGGGAAGGCCAGATCGATGCGCGCAAATGTATCTCGTATCTGACCATCGAATATGATGGGGTGATTGAGCCGGAATTGGCGTTGAAGATGGGCAACCGGATTTACGGCTGTGATGACTGCCTTGCCATCTGTCCCTGGACCAAATTCACCAAGGAAACGACGGAAAAAGACTATAAGCCGCGCGATGAATTCAGAACGCCGGACCTTGCCAAGCTGGTGACATTTGATGATGAGACATTTCGGGAATTTTTCCGCGCCAATCCGGTTAAAAGGATCAAACGCCATCGTTTTATCCGCAATGTCCTGATCGCTATTGCGAATGCAAAAATGACGGAACTGTCAGGTGAAGTTTCCAAATTGGTGGCAGATGAACATCCTGTCATTTCCCAAACCGCAACATGGTGTCTGTCCATCCTTGACCAATGTGGGCGCGACGCCTAAATTGGCAACTCACTATCATTTAAATTTAAAGGCTGATCACCGCCATGCAGCAGTATCTGGATTTCATGCGCCATGTGCGCGACACGGGTGTCTATAAAAGCGACAGAACCGGAACCGGTACCTATAGTGTGTTCGGCTATCAGATGCGCTTCGATCTATCCGAAGGCTTCCCGTGTCTTACGACCAAAAAGCTGCATTTGCGTTCCATCATCCATGAGCTTCTGTGGTTCTTAAAGGGCGATACAAACATTAAGTATCTCAAGGACAACAAGGTTTCTATCTGGGATGAATGGGCCGATGAAAATGGTAATCTGGGCCCGGTCTATGGTTATCAGTGGCGATCTTGGCCAACGCCCGATGGCGAAAAGGTTGATCAGATTGCGAGACTGATTGATCAGATTAGAAACAACCCGGATTCCCGCCGTCTGATCGTCTCTGCCTGGAATGTGGCAAACATCGAAGATATGGCTCTACCGCCGTGCCACTGCTTGTTCCAGTTCTATGTGGCCGATGGCAAATTGTCCTGCCAACTTTATCAGCGCAGCGCTGATATCTTCCTCGGCGTGCCGTTCAATATCGCATCTTACGCGCTTCTGACCATGATGATTGCGCAAGTCTGTGATCTGGAACCGGGTGAGTTCGTCCACAGCTTTGGTGATGCACACCTTTATTCCAACCATATGGAACAGGTTGACCTGCAACTGACCCGCACGCCTAAATCCTTGCCGACCATGAAGATGAACCCGGATGTAAAAGATCTGTTTGAATTTACTTACGATGATTTCGAATTGGTAGATTACGATCCGGACGGTCATATCTCAGCCCCGGTGGCTGTCTAATGCGGATTTCCATGATTGTTGCGGTGGCTGAAAACGGTGCCATCGGTAAAGACAATAAGATGCTGTGGCATATCCCGGAAGACTTTAAATATTTCAAAGCCACCACCATGGGCAAACCTATGATCATGGGCCGCAAGACCTTTGAAAGTATTGGTCGCCCGCTGCCGGGACGTCTGAATATTGTGATTACACGTGATACCGACTGGCAGGCCGACGGCGTGATGGTCGTTCATGACCTTGAGACCGCCCTGTCGGCAGCTTTTGCCGAGGCAGAGGCGAAAAATGCCGAGGAGGTGATGGTGGTCGGTGGTTCGCAAATCTACCAGCAGGCGATGGATCAGGCGGATCGGATTTACTATACGGAAATTCATAAGTCTTACGGTCATGATGCCAGCTTCCCAGCATTGGATAAGGCAGTTTGGGCTGAAACCTCGCGTGAAAATCATGCAGGTGATGGTGATAAAAAGCCGGATTACAGCTTCGTTGTTTTTGATCGAAAATAACCCGGGGTTATATGGTCCAAGATTTGCTTAATTTTTCCTTAACGTCTTTTGATGAAAGGAAAAATGATGGATATTGTTGTTGATGGCAGAACCTATAGCGTCAATCTGAACCTGCCGAAAATCCAGAAACAAAACCAACCCGAAGCCCAAGGCACTGACTTTGCCGCGATGGTCAAAGAACAGCAGGAAGTCAAAGCGGAAATTTTGGATAAAGGCTTTGCCAAATATGTGTCTGACATGCAGCAGGAAAAGCTGGAAAAGGAAATCCGTGAGAAAATCCTGAACGCATTGGGCTTGTCAGAAGAACAATATAAGCAACTGCCCGCTGAACAACGTGCTGCCATTGAAAAGGCTGTGCAGGAAGCGATCCAACAGGAAATGCAGGCACGCAGCCAGGAACATAACCAGGAGAACAAAGACAAGTCAGGCGTCTCTGTTCCCCTGGTCGCGGGGCTGTCGTTTTAAGTCTTTATGATCTTGGTGGGACGCAAAGTTTTGTTGTGTCCAATTTCAGTTTGACGTCTTTTTCAATAACAACAGCAAGGCGATCACATGAACGCCGGAAATTGTTATCCCAGGTTTTCCAATCTTCGGTAAAGTTGGATTTACAAGTTCCGTTTGCTGGCTTCTGACCTGTCTCTTCTCGTGTGGAGACGCAATTTAAGTAATTGAACAAATCCAATCGATTGCTTGGATAAACGGACTTGAGAACTTTTGCATTAAGTGCAAGGCTCTTAATACTTCCCAAGCTGGATGAAAGGTTTGCAGAAGTCACGTTGTTGACCAGATCTTTGATATTCAGGATTGAACGCCATAGGCGGGCAATGGCGGGTTTGTTGGCTCTGCGCACCACGTCCATGGTTTGAATGATACGGTCCAGATATTCAAAATATTGAATGGCATTTTGAAAATGTGGGCGATGTGCCGTGTCAGCTGTCCAACTGGAAAATTCCGTGCGATCACTCGCAAATAGCGGTGGCGCTAGGCTTGAGCCTGCACGGATGGCACGTTCTGTTTCCTGAAGTGCACCTAAAACTTCCTGTGCGTCTTCGCCACGGTCTTTATATTCGGGATTCCGGATGATTTGCATGGCTTTAACCTGGCCGTCAAACTTATAGGCCGCATATTCTGAAAGCATGCTGAGAACGGCATGATGACGCAATAGCAAAAGTTCTTTTTGCGCTGTTTCATCTGTGGGCATAACTTCAGGGCCGAGATAGCAATTGAAAAATTCCTGAATGCCCTTTCTGACGATGGTTTGCTCGCTGTTGTTCTCAGTCGCAGCGAGTTTTTCTTTTACTTTGGTTTCTGTTAAATGATCGTTCCAGCAATCGTCAAATTTTCGATCTTCCAATTCAGAAAGGTCGGTTTCAAATTCACTAGTGGTAATGCAGCTTGAAAGAAGAAAAGGTAATATCAAGAGTGATAAAATAATCCGACTTGTTCTCATGATGACTCTCCGGCTAGAAAGTTGAAAAGAAGTTTTCTCGGCTTATATCTTTGATTGATTTTAGAGTATTAAAACATTTAAAGGTTAGGGCATTTTGCGAGAAAAATCCACTCGCTTCTGGCGTGGTGGTCCATGATGATGCTTACTTTGACTGGTTTATGCGTTTCAGAATAAGAGTCATTAGCCATTCTCCGACAGGAAGGAGGAATTTTAGACTCAGGCCGGATCGCATTTCAAATTCTTCAAAGGTGACTTTGTATTTCTCCTGCAGTAGGGCACGCAAAGCCTTGGGACCGCAGAAGAAAACATGCGGGTTAGCGTGCTCAGAGCCAAGGATTTCTTCCATCGCAGCAAGGTTCAGCCGATGGCCTTCTTCAGAGACAAACGTATGTAGTCTGACTTGCGGATGATTCAATTGTTCATCAAAGGCAGCGAGGTCGCTTCGGCGTTTGACACAGAAAAACAGATCAACCATTTGATCTGGCATCTCACTTAGACGATCAATCCAGGCCAGAAACGGTGTGATGCCAATGCCGCCAGCAACCCAGACCTGATTTGTTTTCTTTCGAATTGTGAAATGACCGGAGGGGCGGGAGATATGAACCGTATCACCTTCCTGATAGGCATGTCCAAGTTGTTGGGTAAAGTCACCCAATTGCTTGATATAGAACGTCAGTTCACGTGTTTCCTGCGGGCCTGCAGCTATGGTGAAAGGATGGACTTCCTGATTGGCATGCAGGAAAGCAAACTGACCTGCCTTATGCTTGATCCCTTTTTTAAGCGGGCTCAGGCGGATTTTAAACACATCGTGGTGCTGATCAAGTGATGAGATCTGATACGGATGTTTGCGTTCAACCACCCCATGCAGTAGCAACATATAAACATATGAAACCACACCCAGTACGCAGAAGGCCGTGATATAGAGGCCGAGTGGATCGAGGGTGGCGAACGGTTTTAAGATATAGAGATAGTGAAAGGCACTCATGGCGAAAAACGCGCCGATGAATTTATGTGTCTTTTTCCACAGTTCGTAAGGAACGAATGTTGTAAGCGAAATCACAACGAGGATCAGTAATCCATAAAGGGCGATTTCTCCGCTTTCTTCTGCAGCATCGGCCAAAAAAGTCTCAACGCCAAGACCGTCCATTTCCGCATCGATGGTGTCATGAAACATCATGGCGACCATGGCGGAAATGCCGAGCCATTTATGCAATAGATAAATGCGATCCAGCCCGCCAAATAGAGTCTCAAGCCCTTTCATGCGGGTTGCCAAAAACTGACTGATCCCCATCAGGATCAGGGAAACAGAGCCGAGATACTGGCTAAAAAGCGCAATATTGTCGTGCTTGGCGGCAAGTTCCCAATAATAGGGAACGGGCCATAATACAGATACGATGATAAGTATCAGGCCCAGTACCCGCATGATTAGTCTTCCAGACTTTCACCAGCCAACACTTTGCCGATCAGCTCGCAGCTTTTATCCAGACCGTAAAGGGCGAAGAAAGACCCCATACGTGGGCCGGTTTCCTGACCCAGCAGAATCTCATAAAGGCAGCCAAACCATTCACGCAGGTTTTCGTACTCATGTTCTTTACCCACGCTGAAGACGACGGACTGAACGTCAGCGCCATCGGTATCTGCAGGCAGTTCAGCCAGTTTGGCTTTCAAATCTTCAAGGGCTGAACGTTCTGCATCTGTGGGGCTGCGGAACTTTTTGTTCGGCTTTACAAAATCTTGGTAATAGTTGATGGAATATCCCACCAGCTTGTCCAGCATCAGGCTGTTTTCAGCAGACGCATCCGCATTGTAGCTTTTGATGAATTCCCAGATGACGTTTTTGTCTTCGGTATTTAAAACAGACACCAGGTTCAGCAGCATGTTGAAGCTAAGTGAATGGCTGTCCGCCTCTGGATGACCATTGTGGATGTGCCAGGCGGGACTATCCAGTTTCTTGGCATCTTCAACGCTGTCGAATTTCTGAACATGGCTGACATATTCATCAACCGCTTTGGGGATTACATCAAAGTGCAGACGCTTGGCTGTCTTTGGCTTCTGGAACATGAAATAAGACAGTGTTTCAGGTGGCGCGTAACGCAGCCATTCTTCCATAGACAGGCCGTTGCCCTTGGATTTGGAGATTTTTTCACCTTTATCATCCAGGAACAGTTCGTAGGTAAACTGAACGGGTGGCTTGCCACCAATTGCACGGGCAATTTTGGAAGACAGGTTCTGGGACTCGATCAAATCCTTGCCTGCCATTTCATAGTTTACGCCCAGTGCGGTCCAACGCATAGCCCAGTCGGCTTTCCACTGACATTTAACCGCGCCACCTGTGACCTTGGTCTCGACTTCTTTGCCGTCTTCGTTCAGGTACACCATGGTGCCGTTGTCAGGATCGGTAGAAACGACTTTTGCCAGCAGGACTTTGCCAGTTTCTGCATCAACGGGCAGAAGCGGGCTGTAAGTTGCGCGGCGTTCTTCACCCAACGTCGGGCGGATGATGTCACAGACGGCTTCGTGGTTGCGCAGGATAGACAGCAGCGTGTCATCAAATTCACCGCTTTGATAACATTTCGTCGCGCTTTTAAATTCATATTCAAAGCCAAACTGGTCCAGGAACTGACACAGGCGGTTGTTGTTATGTTCACCAAAGCTGGGGTGCGTTCCAAATGGGTCTGGCACAGCCGTCAGCGGCTTGCCCAGATGTGGTTCCAGCAGTTCTTTATTCGGGATATTGTCCGGCACTTTGCGTAAACCGTCCATATCATCGGAAAAAGCGATTAGTTTTGTGGGCATGCCATCGGACAGAATCTGGAAGGCGCGCATAACCATTGTGGTGCGTGCAACTTCGCCAAAGGTTCCGATGTGGGGCAGACCGGATGGGCCATAGCCTGTTTCAAACAGCACATAGCCTTTTTCCGGCACCTTGTTGTTCAGACGTTTAAGGATGTTGCGGGCCTCAACAAAGGGCCAGGCTTTAGAGTGATGTGCGGCTTCTTTTGCATGAAGTGCGGGGGCATCGGACGGCATGATCGCAAAATCCTTAATATTTTAGATGACAAGTTTAAAAGAGGACCCTATTTAGAGGGCTGGCAAACCTACGCAGAACGTTTGGGTTCGTCAATAGCTTGACGTCAATGACGGGCTTATAATCATTCCAGGGGAACTGTGGGTTTATAGAAAACTTGAAGTTTTTCCGAAATGATTCCATAATAGATATCGACAGAATGTGTTTTTTATTAGGAGAGAACTCCGATGGGTAACAATATGACAATTACGTCCTCTGACGGGCGCGTGGACATTGTCCAGGCTCCAGATGGACTATCAACCGATAGCAGCAGCAATCAAGGGTATCAGCAGGGTAGTGGACATCCCGCTGAGATCGAAGATATTGTAAGTATCGGCATCGCTATTTCCACCGCTGAAAAACTGAAGCAGGCTCAGGATGAAGTTGAGCTGATGAAAGTTCTCGGTATGGATGAGGATAAAGCCCGTGAGCTGATTGGTCAGCAATATCAAGAGCTTCCAGGCGAAAAGATCGGCAAAGAAGACTATATGTTTGATGCCGTTCGCGAAGTGGTAATTGATATGCTTTCCGCAAATATTGGCAATGAAGACGAAGTCGTTGTGTTTAGAACATTCGAATCTCGCCTTGCTGATAAAATCCGCGAAAAAGAGAGCGATCCTGTTAACCGTGACCAAAATCGTGCTGGTGGTATTGATGGTGAAGAAGGCTCCGAGTAAGTCTTCTTCCTGACATCCATAAACAGTGTTTTTGTGCGTCAGAAAGCAATTTCTGAAGCCGATTTTGTGCGTCCGATTCGCAACATTTAAAAAATCATAACGCCAAGACTGGTATTTGTCGCAGACAGGCAGTATTGTTGGCCCATGTTTGCTGAGACCGACCCATCTTTCCCACCCGTAACGCCGATTCGCATGCCCGCGACCCCTGTGTTGGTCGCGCATGTTCGCTCCTGCGGTTGGCTGAGTGCGGAAGGGGAGATTGAAACGCTCTCGTTAAAAGAAGGTGCGCGTCGTCTTTCCACCAGTGAAGTCCCCGTCCTTGTTCTCCATGCGTTGGCAACTGCGCGGCGTTTGCGCTGCGGGCCTTTTCCCCGGCTGGATATTCTGGAACTGTTTGCCTTTGTGCGCCCGGCCCAGTTTTGTTTGCCCACACCTAAAGGATTGGCAGAAGTTCTAAAACTGCCAGCCCCCAAATCAATTGAAGAAGAAACCGAAACATTGCTGACAGCGGCTCAACAGCTGCTGGGGGAACTGCGCGCTCAGCCGGGTCGGGATGCGGCTGCCATTGCCTGGGCGATGAAAACGGCGGGTTGGTCCTGGGGCAATATCGTTTTGAATGTGCTGGGGCAGGGCGGGGAAGATGCACCGCACAGTGGGGCTTTGCTCCGGTCCTTACAGGTCTGGAACAGACTGAAAGAATGGGTGGAAGGCCCACCGCCGCCCCAACCCGGTCATCTGCCCGTGGAACCCGTGGAAGCGCGTGCCCGTCTGGACCAGTTGTTAGGCGCAGGGTCTGAAGAACGCTTGGAACAGAAAGATTACGCCGGATGCATCAGCGAAGCCTTTCAAGCCCCTAATGCTCGTGGTGAACCCGCTATGGCTTTGGTCGAGGCCGGGACCGGGGTTGGGAAGACCCTTGGCTATATCGCACCTGCCAGTGTCTGGTCGAAAAAGAACCAGGGGGCGGTCTGGATCAGCACCTACACCCGTAACTTGCAGCGTCAGCTGGACGGGGAACTGGATCGTCTTTATGATGATCCGCGCGAAAAGAAACGCAAGATTGTGATCCGTAAGGGGCGGGAAAACTATTTCTGCCTGCTGAATTTTGAAGAAGCGGTGTCACGTTTGCGTCTGCGTGCTGATGATGCACCTGCCTTGGGCTTGATGGCCCGCTGGGCACTGGCGACGCGTGATGGCGATATGATCGGCGGGGATTTTCCGTCCTGGCTGAAGGAATTGCTGGGTGCACGTCTGACCGTGGATATGACCGATACCCGGGGGGAATGTGTCTATTCCAGTTGTTCACATTATTCCAAATGCTTTATCGAAAAGACCGTGCGCCGGGCACGCCGGGCTGATCTGGTTGTGGCGAACCACGCCCTTGTCATGATCCAGGCCGCCCTCGGATCGACCGAAGAAGCCATGCTGCCGACGCGCTATATCTTCGATGAGGGTCATCACGTTTTTGATGCTGCCGATAAGGCTTTTTCCGCCCATTTATCGGGGCAGGAAGGTGCGGACCTGCGTCGTTGGTTGTTGGGCGCTGAAGAAAGCAGCCGATCGCGTGCACGTGGTCTGAAAGCGCGCATTGAAGACTTGGTCACAGGTCGGGAAATGGAAGAGGCCCTGGATGAGGTTTTAAACGCTGCGCGTATCTTACCCGGCCCCAGCTGGCATCAACGCATTTCCGGTGGAGAGCCTTACGGGCCGTTTGAAAGTTTCTTGGGTCGTGTGCGTCAACAGGTCTATGCCCGTGACGTAAACACCAACTCCCCTTTTTCCTTGGAAGCAGGCATTCATCCGCCGGTGGAACATCTGTTGGAAGCAGCTGATCGCTTAAAAGAAGAGCTGGAAAGAATTCGTATGCCCTTGCAATCTTTGATGAAAGGATTGATCGGTCTGCTGGATGAAGAGGCAGATGAACTGGATAGCGCCAATCGTCAACGGATCGAAGCCGTTTGTGCCACGCTGGATCGTCGTGGCGTGCAGCAGGTACTTGCCTGGTATAGCATGCTCGATAGTCTCTTTAGCGAAACTCCTGCGGAATTTGTTGACTGGTTTAGTGTGGACCGGATTGATGGGCGCGATATGGATGTGGGGATGCACCGTCACTGGGTCGATCCGACCATCCCATTTGTGGAAGAGGTTGTCGAGAAATCCCATGGTGTGGCTATTACGTCCGCGACCCTTCGTGATGGCAGCGGGGATGACGAAGCAGACTGGAAAGTAGCCGCTGCGCGCACAGGGGTTTCCCATCTGGCAAAGCCAGCGGTGCTGCATGGGGTGAAATCGCCTTTTGATTATCCCAAACAAACCAAAGTCTTTATTGTGGATGACATCCGTAAAGATAATATGGATCAGATCGCAACAGCGTATCGGGAATTGTTCCTGGCCGCAGGGGGCGGGGCATTGGGGCTCTTTACCGCTGTTAGTCGCCTGCGTGCGGTCTATCAGAAGATTTCTGAACCGCTGGATCGCACAGGTATTCAGTTGCTGGCTCAACATATTGATACCATGGATGTGGGCACACTGATTGATATCTTCCGTGCTGAACAGAATAGCTGTTTATTAGGGACAGACGCTGTGCGTGACGGGGTCGATGTGCCGGGTGATTCGCTGCATCTGATCGTATTTGATCGGGTGCCTTGGCCGCGCCCGACCATTTTGCACAAAGCGCGCAAACGTTCTTTCCCCGGGCGATCTTATGATGAGATGATTGCCCGTCTGCGCATGAAACAGGCCTTTGGCCGACTGGTGCGTCGTAAAACGGATCGGGGTGTCTTTGTGATGTTGGACCGTCAGACCCCAACCCGAATGCTAGGTGCTTTCCCTGAGGGGGTAGAAGTCGTGCGCACTGGATTGGCAGAAACCATCAAGGGCGTGCACGAGTTTTTGTGTGATAACTAAGCAGTCTTAGGAGCGTGTTCCCCGGCGAGGGCAAGATTCATTTAAGCGTCAGCGCTCTGGCCTCTAAAAGGTCCCGGCCTGCGCCGGGACACACTACGTCAGGATTCGCTTTCTTCCAGCACGCGGGTGATTTCTGCCAGTGTAGAAGCCACGTCAATCGGCTTGGTGAGATAGGCTTTAAAGCCGAGTTCACGACCACGATCGACTTCGCGGGGCATGGCGTTGGCAGTCAATGCGATAACTGGAATATCGGACATTTCTTCGTCATCACGCATAACTTCAAAGGCTTCAAACCCATCGATGCCCGGCAGGTTGATATCCATCAGGACCAGGTCCGGCTTGTCCCCACGGATCAGTTCCAGTCCTTCTTCAGCGGTGCCGGCTTCAACAAAGTTGGTGCGTGGCAGTTGGGTCAGCAATTCACGCATCAAGCGCATGTTGGCCGGGTTATCTTCCACATACAAAATGGTCTTGTTGCCATCCAGACGTTTGGGGGCATCATGCATATCTTCGGCTGCCTGTGGCGCATCATGGATGATGGTTTCGTCAGATAATGGAATGTCTACCCAGAAGGTGCTGCCTTCGCCCAGTTTACTGTCTACACCGATTTCACCACCCATGATTTCAATCAGGTGTTTGGTGATAGTCAGGCCAATACCTGTGCCTTCGATGTCGGTGTTTTCAGCGTTCAGTCGGTTAAACGGCTGGAAGAGCTGTTCCAGATTTTCGTCTTCAATCCCGTAGCCCGTATCGGTCACAGTAAAACGCCAGAAGCCTTTTGGACCAGGCGAGCTATCCAGCGTCACGCTGCCATTGGAGATGTTATATTTAATCGCATTGGACAGCAGGTTGGAGAGAACCTGTTTCAGGCGTGTGAAGTCACCGATCACATAATTATCGGCTTCTTCCTTGCCTGTGTGGGTAATGACGATGTTTTGTTCTGCCGCATAAGCTTCGATCATATCCACACATTCATTGACCACACTGCTTGGGTCGATATTTTCGATGGACAGACTGATACGGCCGGATTCAATTTTCGCCAGATCAAGTACTTCGTTGATCAGTTCCAAAAGCAGGTTCCCGGCCTTGAGAACATGTTCGATATATTCAGATTGTTTATCAGACAGCGGATGACGCTGATCCATCAACAGCAATTGCGCAAAACCAAGGATACCGTTCAGTGGTGTACGCAGCTCATGGCTCATGCGCGAGAGGAATTCGGATTTCGCACGGTTGGCTTTCTTCGCGTCTGTCGTGGCGGCTTGCAGTTCGTGCGTACGTTCTTCGACGCGGTGTTCCAGCTCATCACGGGCACGGCGCAGTTCACGTTCGGCGCGTTTGATCTCGGTAATGTCCGTCTGGATACCTACACGGCCGCCCGCATGTGTGGGTCGTTCACGGATGAGCAGGTGACGTCCGTCAGTCAGGGCGACTTCGATGGACCCACTGGTATCCCAGTTGTAGGCACTGCGCAGGTCATGGTAAGAACGGCCAAAGTGGTCGACCGCGGGGACCACACCGCGTTCGATATCCAGTTCGATCAGACGGTTATAATCAATGCCCGGTTCAATATCTTCGTCGTTATATTCGTAGAAATCCTTGAAGCGGGTGTTGCACAAAACCAGTTGTTGCTGGTTATCAAACAGAACGAAGGCTTCGGAAATATTTTCAATCGCATCTTTCACGCGCGCTTCCGCTTCAACGGCTGTGTTGCGTGCGGCACGAAGGGCGGCATCAGTTTCCACCTGATGCTGCATCATGTCGTTGAAAGCGGTGATCACTTGACCGATCTCGTCAGAAGATTCCCATTTTACCGCTTCAAAATCATCTGCTGCCTTGGCGCGACGAATCCCTTTAAGCAGGAGGTCAAGTGGTTTGCCGATCAGACGTTGAGACGCAACAAACGTTCCGCCCACCAGTGATGCAGCCAGAAGCACAAGGATGAAACTGTCAAAAATCAGACGTTCCAGGGCCTGGTTTTTCACCTGTTCATCATCAAAGATCAGGATCAGTTTGCCAACGACTTCATCGCGTTCAGATCCCGAAAAGATAATGTCGCGCGACACTTTTAATTCTTCGGAGTTGGGTTCCACATTTTGCGGGCCGACATGTTCCAGTACATGGCCATAATCATCCAGCAAGGTCCCGCTGATAAAATAGGGGTTGTTGGCAAGGGTGCTCATGGCCAAGCGAATGGACTGTTCGTCAAAGTTCCAGACCGGAACGGACAGGGTAGAACTTTGGAATTCCGCAATTTCGCGGATCTGTTCGTGCAATCGTTTGTTCGCATTGTGATAGTTGCGGTATTCAAACGCCGTAAAAAGGACAACCATACTGACACCTACGATTAAAAGGTAGGTGGCCAAAAGTTTTGTTCTTAATGTCCATGTCCGTTTTGTTTCGGGCATTCGGCTTTTTTCTCCGCACAAAGTGATGCCTTTTATAGGATTGAGTTTAAGTCCTTTGTTTAAAACTACAACTTGATTCTGACCATTTTGTCAAAAATATTATGGTTTTAAGGTTTTTGCATTGCGGTGATCTCATGTGCGCGCGCGAAAAACACAAAAGCACAGTGTGCAAACGCTATTGTACTGCATTTCTTGTGTGGTATTTATATTATAAAAACATAATAAAAAAGTATACTTAATTAGTTAAAAGTTATGTTATGGGTAACCTTGTAACTAGAAAAACTTTAACTAGGGGGCATGAATGAGCCAATCATTTCTTAAGCCGACATTGATGGCAGCCGCGCTGCTGACAATGACGACTTTTTCTGCCGATGCAAATGCCGATATGGCAAGTGTGGAAACGCTTGCTGCGCCTTGCGCAGGCTGCCATGGGCCAGACGGGTCAAGCCATGGTCCGGCAACGCCGACAATTGCAGGAATTACGCAAGATTACTTTATCTCTTCCATGAATGATTACATCAGTGGAAAACGTCCTTCGACTGTGATGGGCCGAATCGCTAAGGGCTATAGCGAAGCGGAAATCAAGGCGATGGCAGATTATTTCGCTGCGAAAAAGATCACGCGCTACAAGCAGGACTTCGATCCAAAGCTGGCTGAAAAAGGGCGCAAGCTGTTCCAGAACTACTGTGAGAAATGCCATGAAGACGATGGCTATCTGGCAGACGGCATCGGTGTGATGGCGGGTCAGACGAAACAATATCTGCACTTTATGGTGGCTGATTTCTTCTCTGGCGATCGTGAATGGTCGAAAAAACAGAAGAAGAAAATGAAAGCCTTGATGGATGATCATGGTCAGGAAGGCTATGACGCCGTTCTCGATTACATGGCCTCAAAGCAATAGGAAGGGAGACTTAATATGACGAAATTTAATCGCCGGAGTTTCCTCCAGCTGACAGGTGCGGCTGCTGTAACTGGTGCGGCTGTTGTAAGCGCGCCAACGATTGCAAAAGCGGCTGGTAAAAAAGTTGTTATCGTGGGCGGCGGCCCGGCTGGTGCAACAGTTGCCAACTATCTGCGCATGATGGATGCTTCTATTGAAGTGACCTTAATTGAAGCTGGCAAAAATTATTACACATGTTTCATGAGCAACGAAGTCCTGGGCGGCAAACGTTCCATGGACGGTATCCGTCAGGACTTTAGCGCGCTTGAAAAAGCGGGTGTCAAAGTTGTTCATGATATGGTTACCGACATTGATGGGGCCAAGAAAAAGGTTATGACCAAGGGCGGTCAGACGTTTGACTATGACCGTTGTGTCGTGGCCCCGGGTGTTGATTTCAAGTTTGAAAAATACGAAGGTCTGGATGCAGAAGTTGCGGAAACCAAAATCCCGCACGCCTGGAAAGCCGGTCCACAAACCGCTTTGTTGCGCAAACAGCTTGAAGCCATGCCGGATGGCGGTGTCTTCACTATGGTTGCACCACCCAACCCATTTCGTTGTCCACCTGGCCCATACGAGCGTGTGAGCCTGATTGCCAACTACTTCAAGAAAGAAAAGCCTAAGTCCAAAATCCTGATCGTGGATCATAAAGACAAGTTCTCCAAGCAGGGTTTGTTTACCCAGGCGTGGGAGAAGTTTTATGGCTTTGGCACCGACAATTCCATGATTGAATGGATGAAGGGTACCGACGTCGGCACCATCACAGGTGTTGATGTGGACGGCATGGCGGTCACAACTGATTTTGATGAATATAAAGGCGACGTGATCAACTTTATCCCAGCCCAAAAAGCTGGCCCGATTGCCTTCAAGGCGGGTCTGACGGACAAGACGGGCTGGTGTCCGGTTGATAAAGTCACCTTTGAATCAAAAATGGTGAAAGGCATCCATGTTCTTGGTGATGCGGCGATTGCAACCAAAATGCCAAAATCTGGCTACGCAGCAAACTCACAGGGTAAGGTGACTGCCGCAGCGATTGCAGCAGCGCTTAACGGCAAGACCGTTGGCATTCCTTCTTATGTGAACACGTGTTATTCCATCGCAGCTGATGACTGGGCCTTCTCGGTTGCCGCTGTTTATAAGTATGACAAGGAAAATGACATTATCGCAGGCGTTAAAGGCGCAGGCGGTCTGTCACCGATGGATGCATCAGCAGAAGATCGTAAGCGTGAAGTGGCTTACGCACACAGCTGGTATAACAACATTTGTAAAGATATCTGGGGCTAAGCTTCAAGATATCACACGTGCAGCTTTTCTCTTCTGGGGGGAAGAGGAAAGCTGCCTTTTTCTAAAGAATAAAAACAATAACGTGTACAGGCATTAGAGGGGCCAAGTGCGCGATTGGGAGAAGTACAACTGTGCTTAAATGGTTGAAAAAAAGCGGTGTCAAATTGGCACTGGTTGTCGGGTCTTTGGGGACCATTGTCTTCATGGTGTCAGCAAGTGTTGTCATTGAAGGGACGAATTCATTGGAATTCTGTGTGTCCTGCCATTCCATGGAACAAAGCGTCTATCAGGAATATAAAAAGAGCCTGCATTACAAAAATGAATATGGGGTGCGTGTGGAATGCCCTGACTGTCACGTTCCAAAAAGTTACCCGGATAAACTGGTCGCCAAGATCGTTGCCGCGAAAGACGTGTGGCACGAAATTTTGGGCACCATCGATACCAAAGAAAAATTCGAAGAACATCGCCTGCGCATGGCCGAACGGGTCTGGGCCAAAATGGAAGCGACAGAATCGCGTGAATGTAGAAACTGTCATGCTTTTGAAGCCATGGACCTGGAAGAAATGGGGCGTCGTGCACAGCGCAAACACCCCAAAGCTATGCAGGAAGGCAAGCATTGCATCCAGTGCCACAAAGGCGTGGTGCACGAACTGCCAAAAGATTACGAGGGTTAAGTTGTGTTGGGGAATGGGGTTATGATAAGGCGTGTTTTAATTGCTGTGGCAGCCATGATGATTGTCGTTACCGGGCCATCCGATGATGTGGCGGCTGCGGACAAGATCATGGATCTGGATGCGTCGGTTTCTCGTGGGGGGCGGATTTACAATGACTGGATGATTGAACTGGACGAACGCGCCCCGAAAGAAGGCAATCCGGCATTTCCAAAAAATGCCAAGAGCAAAAAAGACATTGCTGATAGCTGGCGTTGCGTGTCGTGTCATGGCTGGGATTATAAGGGGGCCAATTCCCAGAAAGGGATTATGGGGAAAGTCGGGGCAAGCCCGGCAGATATTGTCTCTGTCCTGAAAGACAAGACCCATGGCTATCAGGAATATCTGGACAATGACGACATGATCGATCTCGCGCGTTTCATTTCCACCGGAATGACGGATATGGACGATATGATCGAGCGCGGGACAGGCAAGGCCAAGGCCTATGGGCTGAAACAGCGCCCGTTTTTTGAAACAGTCTGTGCCATGTGTCATGGGGCGGAAGGTCAAAGCCTGCCCGGTGTATCGCTGGGTGCCTTTGCCATTCAACAACCCTATCTGACTTTGCATTCTATCTTTAACGGTCACCCCGGTGCGGTCATGCCGTCGCTACGTGCCTTTGAAAATCAAAAGCTGGTGGAACTTCTGGCCTATATGCAGACACTGCCGGAAAATGCATCGCTCGTATCCATCGTGCGCGGCGGGCGGCTGTATGATAACTGGTTTATGGAAACCGGGTTTGAAGCGCCAACGGAAATTCATTCTGCCTATCCGAGAAAATCTGATCTGAAGATCAAGCCTAAACAGACCTGGCTTTGTAAGGAATGTCATGGCTGGGATTATCTGGGCAAAGATGGTCAGTATGGCAAAGGCAAGCACTTTACCGGGATCAAGGGTATTGCGGATCAAAAAGGCGCGGATGTGAAAGAGATCATTCAAATTTTGAAAGATGACACCCATGGCTATGGTCGGGTGCTGTCCATGCTTGATCTGTTGGATCTTGCCAATTTTGTGCGCGAAGGGCAGCTGGATATGGAAGACTATATCGATCCGGCAACCAAAGTGGCTAAAGGGGATTATCAGGCGCATGCGAAATTCTATCCGACGTTGTGTGGCAACTGCCATGGGCCAAAGGGCCGGGCGATCCGGACTATGGGGGCCTTGGGTCGTGTTGCCAATGATGATCCATGGAAGTCGTTGCATAAAATTCTAAACGGTCATCCGGCAGAAGAAATGCCTGCCTGGCGGTCACTGGATCAGGAAACTGTGCAGGACTTGATGGGCTATATTCAGGCCCTGCCGAAAAACAAGAGGTCTTAGGAAACGCTTGATGTTTAGGTCCGAGCCACCAATTATGAAAGCCTGGGAAAGAAAACAGGGAAGAATGAAACAGGTGAGTAAACAAGAAGAACAAAGCAGACCGATTGCCTTGGTGCGCGGGGTGAGTGATGTGGGATCCGCCATTTCATGGAAGCTCTTTCACGCTGGATTTATCGTGATCAATCATGAAAACCGCCAACCTCGCACGATCAGGCGCAAGATGGCCTTTTGTGATGCGCTCTGGACCGGGGAAGCGGAACTGGAAGGCTTAAGAGCCGTTCGGGTGGAACGTCTGGATGATGTGCTGAAACTGGCAAATCTTCGAAAAGCGATTGCCCTTTATGCGGGACAGCTGGATGGATTGATTACCAATGTAAAGCCGGATTTGATTGTGGATGCGCGCATACAGAAATTTGCCAAAGTTGAACCGTTAAAAGGCAAAGCCCCTCTGACCATCGCGGTTGGGCCGAGCTTTATTGCTGGTGAGGATGTGGACCGGGTGATTGAAAGTTGCTGGGGTGAAGATCTGGGCCGTGTGATTTCTGACGGTTCCGCCGTTGATCCTGTCCCCGTGCCGCCACGTTTGAACGGGATTGGATGGGAACGGTTTGTGCGATCGGAAATTCCGGGACGGTTTGAAAGTGATTTATCCATCGGGGCCTATGTGGAAAAAGGCGCGGTGATTGGACAGTTGGATGGAACCAATGTTCTGGCGGGGATTTCAGGATATCTGCGTGGGCTTTTGCATCCGGGCCTAAGCGTGCTGAAAGGGGAGAAATTATGTGAGATCGACCCCCGTGACAATGAGGCACATTTCATCGGTCTCGCAGAACGACCAGCGGCGATTGGCGATGGAGTCCTGAAAGCAATTGCTGCGTTTTCGAAGGAAGATGAGACGATTGAAAATTTAAAAGGTCTTAAATTTCAATGTGATTCTGGAATATTAGCAAATAATGCAGAAATGGGTTGAATTTTAGATTATTCTAATATTATAATGTTTGTGAGTTCGGGCCATGTTGGGGAAGTCAGGGATGGTTCGAATAAATTTAAAAAGGCCCAGAAGGGCTTATAAAAAACTGGGAGGAAATATGAATTTTCATATGATGAAACGAAAGCTTGCGGGCCCCCTCGCATGGGGTGTGCTTGCAGGTGTTGCGTTTGGTACCTCTACTGCCCTGGCCGAAGGTAGCCTGGAACGTGTGAGCGAGCCGAACCTCAAGCCCTACACAATTGTGGATGGGACCTCGATCCCCAAATCCTTTACGGGCAAGCCCGGTAATGCGGCAAATGGCAAAAAGTTGTTTGTCCATCGTAAAAAAGGGAACTGTCTGACCTGTCACACAGCCCCCATTCCTGAAGAAGAATTCCATGGCAAGGTCGCACCGGATCTGGATGGTGTTGGCGATCGCATGACAGAAGGTGAAATTCGCCTACGTATCGTGAACCCGAAACTGTCCAACCCGGATACACCGATGATGGCGTATTACAAGACCCATGGTCTGAACCAGGTAAACAAGAAATTTGTCGGTAAGCCAATGTTGAACGAGCAGGAGCTTGAAGACGTGGTGGCTTATCTGGTGTCACTGAAATAACCCAAATGATGGAAGTTGCGATGAAGCCATGGTGTTTCATCGTTTTTAAGAGAGGCCTTTAATGACCAAAGTTACTGAAAAGTCCAAGGTAAGCCGCCGCGATATGCTTAAAATCGCAGGTGCCGGTGCTGTTGCAGTGGGTGCTGCATCTTTTGCTGGTTCTGCACAGGCGAAACCTGAAGATGTGGATGCTTACTTCAAGAAAGTAAAAGCATCAGGTGCCAAAGCGTCCAAAGTCACTGTTGATGGACCTGAGATTGCGGAAAACGGCAATACCGTTCCAATCGAAGTTTCTGTCGATGCACCGATGACGGAAAAAGAATATGTCAAAACCATCTTTGTGGCGGCGGAAGGCAACCCGACACCGGAAGTGGTGACATTCAATTTGACGCCTGCGTCTGGCGAAGCGCGTGTGAAATTCCGTATGCGTATGGCAGCGACACAAAAAGTGCGCGCTGTTGCCATGATGAACGACGGCAGCACCTTTACTGGTGAAAAAGAAATTAAGGTAACCATCGGCGGCTGCGGCGGTTGATCTCGGTACAAGACAATAGATTATAAGGATTTACAATTATGTCCAAGAAACCAAAACCCCGTGTGAAAGCGCCGAAAAAGGCCGCTAAAGGTGATGTTGTAACGATCAAGACAACCATCTCTCACCGTATGGAATCCGGTTTGCGTAAAGGCAAAGACGGCAACATCATTCCAAAACAGATCATTAATAAATTTGAAGCCACATTCAATGGCAAGGTGGTCATGAGCGCGAACCTTTTCACCTCTATTTCTGCCAACCCTTATATCGATTTCGATATGAAGGTGGAAGAAGCCGGTGAGTTCGAATTCAAATGGTATGACGATAACGGCGAAGTCTATTCCAAAAAGGCGAAGATGAAACTGGCCTAACATCTTCGGGGGGAGATGGGGTGCCCTTTGGGAGAAAATTTCCAAAGGGCGATGCCACAAAAAATAAACTGGGAGGTTCATCAAATGATGATGAAAAAGACCAAAAAACCTATCGCCCTTGCGGTTGGACTGTTGCTGGGCTTAAGCGCACAGGCTGCCATGGCCGACGGTCATATGTCTGATGTTGTCCATATCATGCCGCAGGACGAACCTGTGGAGAAAGGTATGGAAATGTACGCCCATGGCGACGCCCGTTCCGGCTTTACCTATGCCACAGAAGAAACCCGCACTTTGCAGGAAGACGACTTTGAAAACCCGGCTTTTCTGTGGGTGGAAAAAGCAGAAGAACTGTGGGAAGACGTCGATGGGGATGCAGGTAAATCCTGTCAGTCCTGTCATGGTGATGTCAAAGACATGAAAGGTGTCGGCGCGGTTTATCCAAAATATAATGAAGAATTGGGTGAGCTGCTGAACCTGGAAAAACGGATCAATCTGTGTCGCACAGGCGGTATGCAGGCAAACCCGTGGAAATGGGAAAGTGACGAATTGCTGGGCATGACCGCCCTGGTGAAAATGCAGTCACGCGGCATGCCGGTCAATGTGGCCATTGATGGTCCGGCCAAGGAATATTATGAAAAAGGGTTGGAATTTTACAACACCCGGGTTGGTCAGATGGATATGGCGTGCAAGCATTGTCACGTGGATCAGAACGGCAATTACATGCGTGCCGAACTGTTGTCCCAGGGCCAGGCAAACGGTTTTCCAACCTATCGTCTGAAATGGCAGAAGCTGGGTTCCCTTCATCGTCGTTTCCGTGGATGTAATGGCAACATCCGGGCGGAAAAACTGAAGAATGGTTCCCCTGAATATATGGCACTGGAACTTTATGTAACATGGCGTGGCAACGGTCTGCCGATCGAAACCCCGTCTGTGCGTAAATAGCAGAGCTGAAGACGACCAAAGTCTCTCTTTTTAAAGCGGTTTTCCGGTGATTAACCCATCGGGAAACCGCCGAAAATGACGGGGCTTGCAATCGAAATATCAATTCAAAGTTGATTTATTGAACAAATTTAACAGGCTATAATTGATGCTTTCAAGACGTGATTTTTTACAGGTGGCTGCAGCAAGTGCAGCTATGCTTCCGGCAACTGCCTCGTTAGGGCATGCAGCCAGCACACAAAAAGTAACGCAGGAAGAATTGCTGAAGTTTGACACCAAAGGTCAGGTGACCTTGCTGAACTTCACCGATATTCACGCACAGCTGGTACCGCTTTATTTCCGTGAACCTTCCGTCAACCTGGGGGTGGGCGAAGTCAACGGTCTGGTTCCGCACATTACGGGCAAGAAGCTGCTGGATCATTATGGTCTGATGGCGGGTACGGCAAATGCCTATGCCTTTACCTCAGTTGATTTTGCAGAACTGTCCAAACAATATGGCCGCATTGGTGGCGTTGCACAGATGACCACCCTGGTCAAAGCCATCCGCGAAGAACGCCCGGACAACACATTGTTGATCGATTGCGGGGATACCTGGCAGGGGTCTTACACATCCTTGCAGACAAACGGCGAAGATATGGTCGATGTCTGTAACAAGATGGGTGTGGACGCCATGACCGCGCACTGGGAATTCACCTATGGTCAGGACCGGGTGCAGGAACTGGTGGAAAAATGTAACTTCCCATTTTTGTGCGGCAACGTGCAGGATACGGAATGGGAAGAAGACGTCTTTGAACATACTGCCTTCTTTGAAAAGGGCGGGGTGAAAGTGGCCTTGATCGGTCAGGCTTTCCCGTACACACCGGTTGCGAACCCGCGTTACATGATGGAAGACTGGTCGTTTGGTATTCGTCCCAACAAGCTGCAAAAACGCATTGATGATGCAAAAGCAGAAGGGGCCGAACTGATCGTTGTTGCATCCCACGATGGTTTCGATGTGGATCGCAAACTGGCGGCAACTGTCAACGGCATTGATGTGCTGCTGACAGGTCATACCCATGATGCGGTGCCAAATGTGATCAAGGTCGGCGATACGCTGATGGTGGCGTCCGGGTCACATGGGAAGTTCCTGGCACGTCTGGATGTGAAGATTGAAAACAAAAAGGTCGTGGATCACAGCTTCAAACTGATGCCGATATTCTCTGATGTGATCAAGCCGGACTCGGAAATGCAGGAGCTGGTCGATAGTATCCGCAAACCGCATAAAGGCGTGATTGACAAAGTGGTCGGCCAAACCGAAGGTTTGCTTTATCGCCGGGGTAATTTCAACGGGACCTTTGATGATCTCATCTGTCAGGCCTTGCTTGAAGGACGTGATGCCGAAATTTCCATGTCGCCGGGTTTCCGCTGGGGGTCCAGCTTGCCACCGGGCGGCAATATCACCATGGACGATATTTATAATCAGACCGCGATCACCTATCCGAATGCCTATCGTTCCATGATGACGGGCAAGGTGATCAAGGACATTTTGGAAGATGTGGCGGACAACCTCTTTAACGTGGACCCGTTCTATCAGCAAGGTGGCGATATGGTCCGCATCGGCGGCATGGGCTACACCATTGATATTCATAAACCGATGGGCAGCCGCATTACCAACATGGTGCATTTAAAAACAGGCAAACCGATTGAAGCGTCCAAGGAATACGTGGTCGCAGGTTGGGCGTCTGTCAACGAAGGGACGGAAGGTCCCGCAATCTGGGATGTGGTGGCCGGATATGTATCCAATCACCAGACCGTAAACATTCCTGAAAATCAAAGCGTTAAAGTCATTGGGGCTTAACTGGGGAAGACATAAATATGGATAACAAGAAAGCAAACAGCCGGGCCGTCATGGCACAGGCAGAACGTGAAAGTGCGGAGTTGGAACCGACACGGCGTTCTTTCTTACGTGGAAGTGCAGTGGCTGTAGGGGCGGCTGCAACCGCCACAGCGACAGGCGGGGCAGCACTGGCTGCAGGGAACCCGGAAAACCTGCCGCCAAATGTGCCGGATTGGTCAAAGGAGCTGGGCGACAGTGTGACAGCGGAACCTTATGGTATTCCGTCACAATATGAAAAGAACGTACATCGTCGCACGGTGCCATGGCTGACGCCAACGGGGGAAAGTTCCATTTCCTTTACGCCGATCCAGGATCTGCACGGTATCATTACGCCAAACGGTCTGCACTTTGAACGTCACCACGGTGGCTTTCCGCATATCAATAAGGAAGATTTCCGCCTGATCGTCCATGGTATGGTGAAGAATGAACGGATGTTCACGCTGCAGGACATCATGCGCTTCCCGCAAGTTTCGCGCATTCACTTTGTAGAATGTCCGGCAAATTCTGGTGCGGAATGGCGTGGCGCGCAAATGGACAAGCTGCAGTTCACTCACGGGATGGTCAGCTGCTGTGAATGGACAGGCGTTAAAGTCTCAACACTCATGAAAGAACTTGGCGTGAAGCCGGGGGCCAAATGGGTGCTGGCAGAAGGCGCGGATGCGGCGGGTATGAGCCGCTCTATCCCGATTGAAAAACTGGGTGATGACTGCATTCTGGCTTATGCCCAAAACGGTGAAATGCTGCGCCCTGAACAGGGCTATCCGCTTCGCCTGATCGTGCCGGGCTTTGAAGGTAATATGAACGTCAAATGGATACGTCGTCTGGAATTTGGGGATCAGCCGTGGCACCACCGCGAAGAAACATCTAAATATACCGACACCATGCATGACGGGAAATCACGTCGTTTTACATGGTTCCAGGAAGCCAAGTCTGTGATCACATCACCTTGTCCGGAATATCCGATGATGGGTAAAGGCTATCATCAGATTCGGGGTCTCGCCTGGAGTGGCATGGGCAAGATCAAGGGCGTTGATATCTCCGTTGATGGTGGCAAAAACTGGATGCCAGCCCGTTTGGAAGGCGGCGTCTTCAGTAAGGCCTTGACCCGCTTTGTCTTTGACTGGGAATGGAACGGTCAGGAAGCTCTGCTGCAAAGCCGGGCCTATGACGAAACAGGTTATGTTCAGCCGACCCTTGATCAGCTGCGCGCAGTGCGTGGCACATGGTCGATCTATCACAACAATTCAATCCACACTTGGTTAGTCAAGAAAAGCGGGGAGGTACAAAATGTCCAAGTTTCCGGTAGCTAAATTTGTAATGGGCCTCGCCCTTGGCGGTGTCATGATGACGTCTGCTGCATATGCGGGTGATGAAATGAAATATAAGTTCGGCGTTAAACCAACCGCTGAACAAATTGCTGGCTGGGATATCGATATCCGCCCGGATGGTATAGGTCTGCCAGCTGGTAGTGGCACGTACGAACAGGGCGAAGAACTGTTCCAGGAACATTGTGCCTCCTGCCACGGTGAATTTGCTGATGGCGGCGGCGGGCGTTATCCACCGCTGGTGGGTGGCTCACCGGAAGAACTGTCTCAGGATGAACGCCCCGGGCAGCCGGAAAAAACCATCGGGTCTTACTGGCCGTATGCTTCAACCGTTTTTGACTATATCAAACGCGCCATGCCGTTTGGCAATGCGCAGTCCCTGACGGATGACGAAGTCTATGCCATCACGGGCTTCTTGATGGTGGAAAATGATCTTCATGATGAAGAAGTACCAATGGATGCAGCCGCTTTGAAAGCGATCAAAATGCCAAACGAAGGGGGCTTCTTTGATGATCCCCGACCGGACGTCAAAAATGTCCAGTGCATGAAGGATTGTTTGAAGTCTGTAGAAATTACATCCAAAGCAACATTGGGTGTGACACCAACAGGTGAAGATGCCTTGCGCTAAAATATGATGAAGGGGGGCGAAGATTGTTTTTCAGTCTTTGTCCTTTTTCTTTTATAATGATTTTATGATGAACAAACTGATCCTTGCTGTATTTCTGATTTTTTCTGCATTGTCCTTTGGTAAAAAGGTACAGGCGGATGAGATGATCTTTGTTCATTCCCCGGCCTGTATATACTGCCAGATGTGGCGCGAAGAAATTCTGCCGATTTATCATAAAACTGACGAAGGTAAACGCCTGCCCCTGCGTGAAGTCAATCTGGATGGCGGTATGCCGGACGATTTAAAACATCTGACCTATCCCAGCTTCACCCCCACCTTCATTATCCTGAACGACAAGCAGGAAGAAGTCGGGCGTATCCTTGGCTATAATCAGGAATTCTTCTGGGGCTTTGTGCAGGAAAATATCAAAAAACTGAATCCGGCTTATCAATCCTGAAAAAGGTGATGCATGACGTTTTTTTTGCGCTGTCTCTTGTTTGGTCTTTTTGTGTTGGGATTATCAAACCCGCTTTTGGCACAGGAACGCAGCCCCGGACTTGAAGATGATACCAAAATTGTGGAACCAGAACCTGACTGGGATAACCCGCGCCGGATCGTGTTACAGGTCACCACCAAAGACGAATTCCATGTGAATAACGTCTATTACAACGCCATCAACCTGCAGAAATTCTATGGGGCCGACAACGTCAAGATCGCCATTGTTTTTTACGGCCCTGGCATTCGCCCGATCTTGAGTGAAAGTGCGATTTCACCTGATCGCGTAAAAAGCCTGCAGAATTATGAGATTGATTTTATTGCCTGTAACAACACCATGACCACTATCGGCAAGCGGCCCAAAGACCTGCTGCCGGGTATCCGCGTGGTAACGTCTGGTATTGCCGAGATCATCGAGAAAAAGACTGAGGGATGGCACTATATCATCCCCTGACTGGAGGATTCATGAAGACGCTTTTCTATACATTCACAGCCTTGATGCTGACATGTGTTTCAGTGCGCGCTGAAGAAGTTCCGGTCAATGATTTCGGGCTTTATCATCAGGACTGGTTCCTGGAAAGTTTCCTGGATATGTCCGAAGACTTTCAGGCGGCAAAGGATGAAGGCAAACGGTTTGTGATCATCTGGGAACAAAAGGGCTGTCCATATTGCAAGGACCTGCATGCCAAGACCCTGTCACAGGCAAATATCAAAAAATACATGCAGGAGAATTTCGTCGTTGTGCAGATGAACATCTGGGGGGACCGGGATGTCACCGATTTTGATGGCACGGAAATGACAGAAAAAGAATTTGCTGCCAAAAACGCCATCGCCTTTACCCCCACGGTACAGTTCTTCCATGAAGATGTATCCGGCAAAGAAGGTATGGCCCGCGATGCTGCCCGGCTGCCCGGTTTTTTCCGTCCCTTTCATTTCAAGGCCATGCTGAATTACGTGCATGAAAAAATGTATGAAGGCGAAAAATCGTTTCAGCGTTATGTTGTGGACCTTGCCCAAAGCGGGACGAAACCCTGAGAGAATACCACCGTGTCCCGGCAAATGGCCGGGACCTTTTAAACATTGTACTCCTGACTTAAAAAGGCCCCGGCCTTTGCCGGGGCACGGGTGTTTATCCAGCAGCTTGTTGTCGTAACTGCTGGGTAAAAGTGTTGACCTCGGCCTGAAGTTTGTCTTCATTGGTTTTTAGATCATCCGTTGCCAACAAGGTGGTAATGGCAATGCTGCAAGACCGGGGATTCGTTGGAAATATCGCCCAGTTTGTTGGCGGTGGTTTCCAGTTCCATGGAGGATTGTTTTAAATGGACGTTTGGACTGCCAATACGTTCTTCCATTTCATTGCCTATATTTTCTAGAAGTTCGGCGGCAATGGCGTCTTCCGTCTGTTTCATGAAATTGATGTTAGTTCAATCCATTCAAAACCGGGAAGGTCTTCAACATCCAGGCAGTGATGTTGGTCAGGCTGCCGGTTAAAATCAAAAGTCCGGTCGCGACCAACAGAAGCCCCATGGCGATTTCTACCTTATGCAGATGACGGCGAAATTTACCAAGAAAACCCATGAAGTGGGCGCTTAAGGCGGCAGCCAGTAAAAAGGGAATGCTAAGCCCGGCCGCATAAACAGCCAAGAGACCGATCCCCTGGCTGAGTTCCCCCATGCCGCCCGCGATCATCAAGATGGTGGAAAGGACCGGGCCGACACAAGGCGTCCAGCCAAAACCGAAAGCAAGGCCGAGCACAAAGGCCCCGATCAGGCTTGCGGGCTTTTGATCCGGGTGAAAGCGTCTTTCAAAATTCAGAAAAGCGATCTTGAAAAGGCCCATATAATGCAGCCCGAAGATCAGGATCACCCCGCCGCCAATCATAGCTAATGTCTGTTTATATTGGGCAATGGCTTGACCCAGCGATGTCGCAGCTGCCCCCATGGTGATAAAGATGCTGGAAAGGCCCAGCACAAAAGCTAGCCCGGCCCACAGCACGCGGCTGCGCTGAAAGTCCTCACTACTTTCTTTACTTGTCAGCTGTTCCAGTGAATTCCCGCTGATGAAACACAGGTAGGCCGGAACCAACGGCAGGATACAGGGCGATAGAAAGGTCAATATACCCGCTGTAAATGCTGCCAGAAATGAGACGTCCAAACCCACTGAGAGATGCTCCAACAAAGACTGGAATAAAATATTAGAATAATATAAATTAGAAGCAATTAAAATTAAACCGATAAATGATCATAACAGGTGAGAATACCAATGCATAAATTTATGCGACCGTTTTTGGGGCTTCTGGGCTTATCTTTGGCAACCGGGGCACTGGCAGATGACGTAACCATCCCTCTGTCAAATGGCCTGATGGCACAAGGCAGCCTTGAACTGGCCGACGGGAAATCCATAAGCGATGGACCACTGGTTTTGTTTGTCCACGGCACGCTTGCCCACAAGGACATGGCAATTGTGAAAGCCCAGCGCGAATTGTTGAATGAACGCGACATTAGTGTGCTTGCCATTAATCTCAGCCTCGGGCTGGATAAGCGTATAGGCATGTATGACTGCGCTGTTCCCCATACCCATAAGCATCGTGATGCGCTGGATGAAATTGCAGCCTGGCTGGACTGGTTGAAAGAAAAGGGGGCTACGTCCGTTGTGTTGATGGGGCATTCACGTGGCGGCAATCAGGTGGCCTGGTTTGGAGCAGAACAACCCAATGATCTTATCGACAAGTTCATTTTGGTTGCCCCGCAGACCTGGTCGGCTAAAAAGGAAGTGGCTTCTTACCACGCGCGCTACCAAAAAGACTTGCCTATGGTGCTGGAAAAGATGCTGAAGGCTGAAGGGAACGAGGTCAAAGAAGGCGTTGATTTTATCTATTGTCCCGGTGCCAAAGTCACAGCCGCCAGCTTTGTTGATTATTACAAGCCGGATGCGCGTATGAATACGCCGTCCCTTTTAAACAAAATTAGCAAGCCAACTCTGGTCGTGGCCGCCAGTGAGGATACGGTCGTTGCGGATCTGCCCCAGCAAATGGAAAAGCTGGATTTATCGCATGTCACTTATCGCATGATCGAAGATGCAGATCATATGTTTATTGATTTTGCAGGTGAAGACCTGGCCGATCAGGTTGCGGAATTTATTTTGGAAGAATAAGGATTTGAAAATGACAAAACTCGTCTGTGTATTGTTTTTTGCTATGGTGATGAGCCTGTCTGTCGCACAGGCACAGGAAGTCGGGATCGCAAAAGGTATCAGCAATGTTTTGGTGGAAACCGATGATGGTCCGATCAAGATTGAACGTAATCAGGACACAAATAATCTGATTGCCGAAGACTTCGCCAAAACATCACGGCCCTGTCCGCCCTTCTGCGTCCAGCCCATGAAAGTGGCGGACGGGGTGGAAACCTATGGGGAACTTGAAATCGTCAATTTCCTGAAAAATAAAGAAGGTATGTTGATTGATGCGCGTACCGAAGAATGGCACTTCAAAGGCACGATTCCCAGTTCGGTCAATATTCCTTATGTTGAAATTGCCCAGCGTATGGATGAGTTGGGCTGTGACAAGTCAGGTAAGGCCTGGGACTGTAAAGGTGCCAAGAAAGTCGTGCTTTATTGTAACGGTCCCTGGTGTGGGCAATCCCCGGTGGCGATCAAGGCTTTGCTGCGTGATGGATATCCGGCGGATAAAATCAAATATTATCGCGGCGGGATGCAGGCCTGGCATGCTTTGGGGCTGACTGTGGTTGAAGGCGGTCTCTAAAAAAATTAGATGGGGGTCTTATCTTCGCGACCCTCATCTTTCAGCAGTTCGTTCATTGCCTGCGTCAGTGCATCGATGGAAACGGGTTTCTGAATATAGATATCCACGCCAAATTCCATGGCGTTTTCTTCGGTCACCTTTTTATCATAGCCGGACATCATGATGATCGGGATGTCCGCCTTGATCTCACGAATGGCCTTGACCATCTGGTCACCGGACATTTTCGGCATGGTCTGATCTGTCAGGATGATCTGATAGCGATCCGGGTCAGTGACGAAAGCATCCAGCGCTTCGATACTGTCGGTATAGCTTTCAAACTGATAGCCGGTTTCTTCCAGCAATTCTTCCAGGAACTGGGTGTTTAGAACCTCATCATCAATGATCAGTGCGCGTTCATCATTGCCGCCGGTCAGCGGCAGATTGTTGTTTTCCTGGGCGACAGGCAAGTTGGTGATGGGTAGATAGACGGTAAAGGTGGTGCCTTTGCCCGGTTCACTTTCCACCTGAATGTCACCGTTGTGGTTCTGGACAATCCCATGCACCATGGCAAGGCCCAGCCCGGTGCCTTCCCCGCTTTTCTTGGTGCTGTAGAAGGGGTCGAAAATTCGGGTGATGGTTTCTTCGTTCATGCCATGTCCACTATCGGTGACGGTGAGTTTCAGATAGGGACCGGGGGTTAGCGCAGCTGATCGTTCGGCAAAATTTTTGCTGATGGTTACTTCTTCAAGCCGCACGTCCAGTACACCACCTTCTTGCCCCATGGCATGATTGGCATTGGTGCAGAGGTTTAGGATCAGCTGCTGGATCTGGGTGCTATCTGCGACAACGGGTTCACACTTTGTCGGGATGTGCTGGTGGATATCAATATTGGCTGGGGTGGTTGATTTCACCAGCTGCATGGCTTCATTCAGCACAGGCGGGATATGGGTACTGACCAGTTCCCCTTCGGCACGTCGGGAAAAGGTCAGGATTTGTTTGACCATATTCGCCGCCCGGTTGGCGGATTTGGCGATTTGCTGGATACGTGCGTGGTTCGGGTCATCATCTGATATTCGCGACGACAAAAGAGATGAATAGCCCAAAATCGGCGTCAGGATATTGTTGAAATCATGGGCAATGCCACCTGCCAATGTGCCGATGGTTTCCATCTTCTGGGCCTGGCGCAGTTGTTTTTCCAGCGCTTTCTGGCTTTCTTCCTGTTCTTTGCGCGCAGAAATATCGGTGATAAAGGCTACGCTTCGCATATTTTCCTGCGGGGCACCGGGCAGAACAGAAGCGTTGATTTCAACTGGCAGCGTATCGCCGTTTTTCTTGAGGAAGCGCAGTTCGTAAGATTGATGCGGGATTTCTTTGGCCTGATTGAGGTGAGCTTCCCAGATGGAAATGTCATCGTGATGGATAAATTCTGTGATGATGCGATTGAACATTTCATCGCGGTTATAGCCCAGCATTTTATGAAAGGCGGAATTGATATCAATGATTTCACGGCGATCCAGATCGGCAATGACGAAACCTTCCGATGTGGCTTCGATAATGGCGCGCAGGCTGCCTTCGGTGGCGAGCAGGGCTTCTTCGGCTTTTTTGCGTGCCGTGATATCCTGACCGGAACTTAAGACCCCGTTTGGCTGATTATAGCGGTTAAGTTCCAGCGCGTTGTGCCAGAAGATCAGGCGGCGTTCCCCGGTCTTGGTGATAATCTCATTTTCATAGTAAGATGATTTATTGACACCTTCGGGGGTGGTGTTGGTACGAAACAGATCAATAAAAACCTGGCGCAGGGCGTGTCGTTCTTCTGGCGGGATGGCAAGATCAAACCAGTCGCGCCCGATAATATCATTGGCATCATATCCCAGTACATCCAGACCACGCTGATTTACCATGACGATCTTTCCGGTGTTATCCAGTTTCAGAATGATGGCTTCGGCGATATGCAGGAAACGTTCGGTCTCTTCTTTCTGTTTTTTAAGGTTGGCTTCGGCAATGTCTTTTGATCGCAGGTGCGAACCAACAATTTTCAGTAGATTGTTTCCGGCTGTGGTGACTTCTTCAAATTCCGTTCTGGCAAGGTTGGGTTCCAGCCGTAAGGACGTATCTTCCGGGCGGGTGGGGTCAATCCTTTTGAAGTCATGGGCCAGGAAGTGCAAGGGCCGGGTCACGGTCTTATAAAAGACAAACAGCAGCAGAATGGAGATCACAAAACTTTGCAGCAGGGCAGCACCCAGGATGGTCAGGGATTGTTTTAAGAAGGCAAGCACCGTGTTATAGGGGGAAACTTCCACACTTAGCGTTCCGATGAGTTCCTGCGGATTGCCCTGAAAACGCAAAGGTCGTTTGAAATAATATTTCTTTTTAAAGAAATACTTCGTGAACTCGTTATAGGGCAATTCGCTTGGATAGCGTAAAAGCGTGGTCATGCTGTTGTGGTTTTCATCTTTGATATCAACGCTGATGATCGGCTGGAATTCAAAAAGCCCGGCGGCGACTTCGGCCGCCAGGTCGTTATCAAAGGTATAAACCGCTTTGGTGGCTGCCTTTTCAATGGAATTGACGACCTCAACCACACGCATGCTCAGGTTTTCCAGGCGCTGATGATAATCCCAGACAACCTGCACACTCCCGATCAGCAGCCCCAGAATAAGGGTCAGCAAAACGACAGTTCGCGTCATGCGATAGGCAATGGACTTGCGTGTGCTCATTAATTTCCCTGTCAAAACCAAGGATCAATTCCTGCGTTTACTCTATCGCAGTCTGGCCTGCGGGCACAATCAATTATACATGCGAGCAGCCGTATAGGTGATAAGCTCAGGGTTGGAAAAAACAATTAAGTGCATATCAGTCATGGACCTTTGTTAAAAAGCAGGTTAGGGTTCAATGCAACTATCTGCTATTATAGAACAAAATTGGTTTCACAGGGTCGTTCAGGCGTATGCCAGAAATTCGCAAAGTAAAAGTTTCTACAGGGATCGAATGGGTAGAGGTACCTGCCGCAGGTGTTTACATCCTGTGCGGCTGTCCCCCCGATAGTGTGAAACACCTGATGAAACTGGGACTCATCGTCCCAACTGAACGTGATGGCTGGACGTTTGAAACCGGGCCAAATGCGATTTTGCTGTCTGATGTGATCCTGCAAAATGGCAGTTTCACCAATATGGCGGAATTCCCGGTTCTGCAGATGCTCTATCGTCAGGGTACCCTGATTCCGAATCATCCCAATAATACAGGCATTAAACCGATCTTGATCGGGGCGGAAGATCAGATCAATGCGCAGATGGAATATATTCATCGTGGCAACTATGGTCTGGTTAGCGAAGAAGAAATGGTCAAAGGTGGGGCTTCACCGGAAGAAGCCAAGACCATGATGCGCATGAAACTGCGTTTCGCTTTTGGTGCTATTCATCATCCCAGTGCCCTGTTGGATCATCGTGTCTTAAAAGAAGATGCGGTTGAAATTCAAAATGGTGTTTATGTTAAACGCCTGGCGCTGAATAAGTTTGAGATTTCCTATGGGACGGAGTCTATTCAGGTCAATCTGAAGCTGGAAGCGCAGGAACATTATGTGCCGTCTTATCCGCTGGGCTATCACCGGGTGGCGCGAGACAGTTTTTCCATTATCCATTCGGGGGATGGGGATGGCTGGGACGTAAACCGTCCGACTATGTCCAGTGTGGTCTTTTATCAGGGTAAGATTTATCTGGTGGATGCGGGGCCAAACGTGCGTGTGACACTGCAATCCTTGGGCATTGGGATTAGCGAGGTGGACGGTATCTTCCACACCCATTCTCATGATGACCATTTTGCCGGACTGCCAGCCTTTATCCGATCAGACCGTAAAATAAATTATTATGCGGCCCCTTATGTACGCGCGTCTGTTGCCAAGAAGCTGTCGGCGCTTTTGTCGATTGAAGAAGACCGTTTTTCTGATTTCTTTAATATTCATGACCTTGAAGTCGATGAATGGAATGATGTCCATGGGCTGGAAGTACGCCCGCGTCTGTCCCCGCATCCGGTGGAAACAGCTGTCCTGCAGTTCCGCGCATTGGGGCCGGATGGCTATAAGACTTATGGGCATTATGCTGATATTGTCTCACTAGACGTTTTAAAGGGGATGATCACCGATGATGATGAAGCCCCCGGTGTATCGCAGGAATTTTATGATCGCATTCAGGATCACTATCTTGAACCGATGGATGTGAAAAAGATCGATATCGGTGGCGGTCTGATCCATGGTGAAGCCAGCGACTTTGCCAAAGATAAATCTGGCAAGATGATCTTATCCCATACGGCCCTTGCTTTACGCCCCGACCAACGTGAGATTGGATCGGGTGCGCCGTTTGGTACGCGCGATGTATTGATTCCGTCCCATCAGGATAATACGCGTCGTTATGCGTTTGATTATCTGGAAGACTATTTTCCGACCGTGCCGAAACATGCGCTGCGTACTTTAATGAACACGACGGTGGTGACTTTCAACCCGGAAACCATCCTGTTGAAGGAAGGCGAAGATATTGACAATATCTATCTTCTGCTGACCGGATCGGTTGAATTGTTGAAAACGTCGAACGATATGCATTCACTGGTCTCAGCGGGTTCTCTGGTGGGGGAAATCAACGCCCTTCACCATTTGCCGTCGATGGAGACCTATCGCGCGCTAACCTTTGTGCAGGCATTGCAGATCCCGACCAAGCTTTATCGTGAAGTTGTTGATAAATATAAATTGTTTGCCGATATTCTGCGCCTGATGGAGGGGCGTGAATTCTTGCAATCGACCTGGATATTCGGGGAAGCGATTTCGTATTCCACCCAAAATCGCATTGCCGATGAAATGGTTTGTCATCATCTGGATAAAGGGGAAAAATACACCCCTGAAAAAGGCAGTGGTGTGCATATTATCCGCGAAGGTGAAGCGACCCTTTATAGTAATGGTGATGAGCTGGAAACAATTGGTCGTGGTGACTTCTTTGGAGAAGACAGCGCCATCTTTGGTCAGGACAGCAATTATCATATTGTGACAAATTCCGCTCTGGAATTCTGCACCATCAAAGCAGACGTTTTGAAAGACATCCCGATCGTTCAGTGGAAGCTGATTGAAAGCCTGGAACGTCGCCGCCACCTTCTGGCTTAATTAAAAATCATATCCAAGAGAATTTTACGTTCTGCAGGTCCGGCTCTGCGATGGGTGATGAATCGTGCATGATCCTCATGGTTTGCCTCTTTGGAAAGCTTAATGGACCAGAGCGCATTAATCTCGTTCGGCACGATGGAATAGCGCAGATCAATGATGCGATTTTCATGGATTGGGTCTTTGGCGATAAAGCCTTTTGAAAACCAGCGAAAGCGTTCAATGTCTTTGGCTTGGGTGCTTGATTTGTCCAGCCAGGGAAAATCACGATCGATATCCAGGGCTTTGATGGTGGTGCCTTCAAAGATTGTGGTATTCCATCCGGTGCGTACCGCATCGACGTGATAGGTATCGCCTTCGCGGTAAATCACTTTCCAGACCATCAGATTGCCGAAGCTCGGTTTGGCATCGATAATTCGGGCTTCATGATCGCGCTGGGTGATCAGATTTAATCCGGCTTGCGTCGCGCGGAAATTCTGCAAGGCTCCGAATGACAGATAAAGGACCATCCAGCCCAGAGCGATCTGTGAATATCGAACATGGTCTTTCCAGGCGGCCAGGATGACGAGGATCAGGATGGGCAGGGTAAAGAGTGGATCAATGATGGAGATAAAGCTCCAGGCCACGCGCAGGTCGCTAAACGGCCAGAACAACATGGTCCCATAAGACGTGGCTGCATCCAAAAGCCCGTGGGTGGCGTAACCGAGTGTGCAAAATAGCAGGCTCTGTTTAAATGAAAGCCCCCATCGTTTCCCGAGAAAAAGATAGAGCAAACTCCCGCAGATCAATCCTCCCACTGGGACAAAGATTAGAGAATGGGTGAACTGGCGATGATATTCCAGATACAGAAGCGGATCATGGTCTGATCGGATAAACGTATCCAGATCAGGTGTCATCCCTGCAATCCAGCCAAACAGGGCGGCCAGAAACAGGTGTTTTTTGCTTCGTGTGGCCTGCGGCACGACCGCGCCGATGACGCCTTGTGTGACTGGATCCATTCTGAATTGTTCCTTGCTGTATTTTTATGGAAGCCTGAAAATAGTAAGGGCATTTTCGCGCCCTTTAACCTGGATTTGTTCTTTGGTCGTGATACCCGGATTTCCAATCTGCTGGTAGGTTTGATCATCAACAATGATTTCACCTTCCTGTGCTGCGGAACACAAACGTGATGCTACGTTTACCGTATCGCCAATGACAGTAAAGTCCATGCGGCTGGCGGCACCAACGGTTCCAACAACAACATAGCCAGTATAAATCCCGATGCCAATACCGCGCGGCAGTTTTGCTTGCTTCATTTGGTTCATGGCTTCTCGGGCAGCTTGCAAGGCGCGCTTTTCGGATCTGTCCCCCTGAAAATGGGCAAGGACGGCGTCGCCGATCATTTTATCCACGTCTCCATTGTTCTGCACAATTGCGTCAATAACGATTCCAAGAGATTTATTCAGAAAGGCAACTACATCTTCCGGTGTTTCATTTTCGCAAAAGTCTGTAAAACCGCGAATATCGGAAAATAATATCGTCGCTTTGACCCGTCTTGATTTTACAGCTCCTTTTCCAGTGGAAGAGCGTAGTGACGTGACGGCTTCATTGGAGACGAGTTTTTGGAGGCGTTGGCGAAATTCGCGTAGCAGGTCTGTTCTGTAATTGATGTCTGCTTGAGCGTGAAAAACCAGTCTATGCATTATCCAGCCCAGAAACAGCAGAATGGATACAGGGAGAACAATGGCGGGAACAACGACCTTAAGCGCGATCATATCCAGATAGCCGACTGGTTCATAGAGTTCCATTACAGTATTGTATTGACTGTCAGGTACGCGGACATAAAGCTCATAGAGTTTGGTCCCGCCGGGACGCTTTTTTGCCACTAGGGTTCGTTTCCCGTTTAAGGCATTTTTGTAACCAGCACTTGGGTCATAATTTCCGATCTGTTCTTCTTCGCTGGAATAAAGAATAAGTCCGTGATGACCGTATATTTTCAAATGTGACAGGCCAAGTTCCTTGACTTCGCCACGCAGAGTATCAAGCAGATGTTGCCCTTCTGGTTTACTGAAAAAGGTTGTAGGGTCTGTTGTCTCTTGTAGCCTGTGCCAAGCTGTTCCATTTTCGTCAAATAGGGCTCGATTAATGACAGCGGCTCTGTTCTCTGAAATTTCCAAATAGATTTTTTGCGTTAGCCAGGAACTGCCGACCCCCATTACAAGACCAATAATAACAGTCAGAAACAGTAATGAGGGGAGAACAATGTTGCGAAACCGCTGTTTTAAAGGATAGGGAGCTTCAAATTCAAGAATCTCCTTATCCATTTACTTCTTCTTTAAGGATTTTTTCTCCTGCCAGTAGGTCTTCCACGAAGAAGGCCACCAGTTCATTTCGCCCGCGCACTTCTGCCTTTTGGTAGATGGAACTGCTTTGGCTTTTCACTGTCCCGGTTTTGGTGTTGCGCAGATCAGCGATTTCCTGCGTGGACATACCTTTGATCAGCAGCAAAGCGACTTCCTGTTCAGAAGGGGAGAATTTCCAGTCAGTGAAATGTCGGTTGATGACTTTCAGTAACTCACCGGATGCCACCTCGACAGAGGCCTGAATCTGGCGGTGTTTTTTCAGCAGACGCAAAATCTGGTTGCCTATGACAACAAGGGCAATGGACAGGATAATGGCGGCTGTGAGTTCGATTTCATCATGGGCAATCCAGGATGTATCGACATCGACACCGAATAGGTCGGCAACGACATCGATAAGGAAAAAGACCTCGCACATGGCGATGACTATAAAAGAAAAGATGAGCGCCTTAACTTCGTTGTTGTGTTTTTGATTATTGGACATGTTGAGTTCTCAAAAAATGGGGGTGGGACAAGATACGATGATATGGATCAATCGTCATCATCATATTTTCCCTGATCCGCGCGTGGATGGCAGGCCATGCAGTTAGACTTGGATTTAACTTTCGGGTCATTCCATGCGGTTTCGGGGACTTCACCTCGATGTTCATGCTGCCAATAGGGTAGTTCTGTAATGCGTTGCGGGGTCATATGATCTTTAACGCCGCGCATAAAACGGCTGTTCCAAAGACCTGTATCGGCCGCACCGTTCATCAGAAACCGGGTGATATAGAGTTGGTTTTCTTCATTTACGGATGCATCTTCATTAAAGTGATCCTTCAGATTGCTCATCATCTTTTGCCAGGACCGTTGCGGCAGCATCTGTGGCGGGAAAGCCAGATGGCAAGCGCCGCATTCTGAGTTTACGGTTTTATCTTCAATGGGGGAATAGCGGGCATCCGCAAAGCTGGCTGTGGATGTGGACAGCGCAAAGGCTGCTGCCAGAAGACAAAGGGTAAGGGAATTCATGTTCTTTCTTCCTATTGAGTTGTCATGAAGGTGATGAAATCGCCCTTTTCAAGGGCGGTGCAGGGGCGGCCAAGGACACTGTTGCAATTCCGGCGAAACCATTTTTCAGCCTTGTTGAAATCAAGATATCGTTCGGGGTTTACGGACAGGGCAAGGGGTGCAATAACTTTACCGGCACGTGTTGATCCCGGTTTTTTCGGATCTGAGGAATGACAGAATGTGCAGGAAGCCGTTTCCGGATTGCCGCTGTTGTGTTTTTCCATAAAGAAACGCTGTCCACGTTCGGCAGAAAATCCATCAAATGAAGCAAGGTCTTTTTTTGCTTGCTCTGCATAAATGCCTAGTAAGGGAAGCTGTGTTTCATTTGCTGTTGCCATGTTGGTGGAGGTTGTGACCAGCAAGTTCATGCTCAGGGCTGCAATAAATAGCAAGCTGCGCGTTGCAAAACGCTTACGACCTGTAATCATGGCCTGAACCACAGGGTGTTTGAAAACTAAGGATTCCACAAGGACGCCGAAGATATGAATGGTGACGAGGATCATGAGCAGATTGGCGAGAACCTCATGGGTTTCTTCAAAGAACTCTCCCTGGCTTGCAGGAATAAGATCCGCAAGAGGACCTGCATTTTCTTCGCTTGCATAAACGCCAAGGCCACTGAGGGAGAGAAGGGTGAGGCAGCCAAGCAGACTGACAATCATCCAGGCGCCGACCGGATTATGGCCTTTGTAGGCGGGTGATTTCATTTGCTTGAGATCATCGAGCTGAGATTTTAGATCGCCTAGACACAAAGGGAAGGTGGCAAAGCGGCTGTAATAACTGCCCATAACCCCCCAGATGAGGCGAAACAGGATGAGTACACCCAGTGTGTATCCGGCATAAACATGCAAGGTCAGAAACAGGTCTTCAAAGAAGAACCCAGTAATTGCGGTCGTTGATACCACGATGACCATAGTCCAGTGGAAAATGCGCAACGGCAGGTCCCAGACCTTTATATATTGAAGGGCGTTTTCTTCTTTTTCAGCAAACCGCATTGTATTGATCCTCAGCTTTCGGGAATGTTGATGAAGCTGAGTGTGCGCAGGGTTTATGCCGATGAACAATCAACCCAATAGGTAAAGATACGGGTTTGTGACTTTGGTTTATGGTCCGGTTTAAGCGGATTTCAGGCAAGCTGATGGGTATCGTGATTGCGATGGCGCGTTTTCATCTGGATATTTGGATGATATTTAATTCTATGCTTCTATGTTTTAGGGAATGAAGTAAATACAATCATTCTTCGGCGCTTTCTCTTAACCACTTAAATAAGGCCAGTTGGGATGGCATGTAGAACATGTATTCTGGATGCCATTGGACTGCGACGATTTTTTGACCTGCTGAAGATTCAATTGCTTGTGTGATTTTATCCAGATCCCAGCCCACGACGTTGAGGCTTGAGCCGCAAGATTTAATTGCCTGATGATGTAAGCTGTTCACTCGTATTCTATTCTTGCCACATATTGATGACATAAGAGAATTTTCCTCTAAACGCACCTGTTTGGTTGGTAACAGGCCGGGGCGGTTATAGGTCAGTTTTCTTATGGTTCGAATATCTTGGTGAAGAGTTCCGCTGAGTACAACATTTATCAACTGTGCGCCTCTACAAATCCCCATCAAGGGAATGCGTTTACTGATTGCCCATTTAATCCATTCAATTTCCAATTGGTCACGCTCAAGGTCAATTCTCACTTTTTGATTGAGTTTTCCGCCGTAATGGTCTGGGTGTATGTCATCGCCGCCACCAATAACAATTGCGTCGAATTGGGCTGTATCAGGATGATGGCGCAAGCCGATCCTTTTCGGCTTTGCACCGACAAGAAGAAGTGCTAACGCCGTGAACCACCATCCTGGTGACCAGGTTCGCTCAGAGGCGGTTACGCCAATTTTTGGTCTTTTAGCCATTTGTCTATGAACTCGTTCCATTCATTCGTATCAATGCCAATCAACGGCCTGTCATATTCAAAAAATTTTGAGGATAAATATTCCAGGTCTTCTGGACTTGATGCTAGCTTTTCGACGATTTGCCAGACGTTCCAACTGTTGTTCAGTGACCAGTCAGGATCTTCAATATGGCAATTTGGCAGCCGATAATGAAGGGCAGGACGCGCTTTGATCTTTGGATCATCTACAGCCGCGAATACACGTTTCTCATCTATGTGTGCCAACAGAGGTAAGAGGTCTAATGCCCGGTTGCGACTGGCGTTGTGTGTCAAATAGTCTTCAAAGATATCTACCATTCCGGGTGATTTTCTTGATAGGATTGTTTTGACATAAGTCTCAGAAAATAAAGCGACATAAGGGCTGATCTTACGTGTAATGTTGACGTCACGTGCCTCTGATAACCACCACTGGAGCAGGCAAAATGCTGTTACATAGGCGTTGATCGTATGAGTATCAAGGTTTGGGAGCTCAACGTTGATATGAACTCCGTAGGCTGCAATAGGGGACTCTTCTGTTCCTTTGGCGCCAGCATTACGAAGTGCCTTTACCATCTGCTCAAGTGCAAACAATTGCTCAACTTCAATGGGCGGACAAACCACTTCGATCGGGACAATCATGGCAGCGGTTTGGCTGAGCGTCTCTATCCAGTTGTTGTCCTTTTGTGTTGCTTTGTCTGCAAGACGTTTCAAAAGTTCCCAGTCAAGTTCAACGCTGAAAGAGCCTAATCCTTCCGCATCAAGTGTTTTCTCAGCAGTGGTTTCAGAACGCAGTGACGCGTTCAATGAGGTTTGCACAGCTTCAACAGCCTGATCAATCGTCAAGCCTGAAAACTCAAGTTCAAAGCCTACCTTCCTGTTTGCCCCATCGGCTTTTTTTATCTTGGGTGGCAGGTCGAATATTCTGTTGTCATCTGGCATTCAGATTATCCTTTTTGACGTCAAAGTTGTGATAAAGCGTGAACAGCACGGTATTCACAGCCATTATTAGGCCGTGTAATGCAGCTCATTCAAATGAGGCGGGCTTATGGGGTGTTAAGTTCAATCTCGAAGCAAAGTTTTTCGTGCAATATTTTGTTACGTCCTGCTTCTTTTGCGCCATATAGTAGTTTATCAGATGCTTCAATGACATCTGTATAGGTATTATGGGATACGGATGAAGCAATGCCGATAGAGGAGGTTGCTTTGATTTGTGCCTCTTCTGTCTGGATGGTCAGAACGTTGATGGCTTCGTGGACCCGCGTTAATACCGGGACCGCTTTGCTTAGCTGTGTATCCGGCAGCAAAACAAGAAATTCTTCTCCGCCGTAACGAAAGACTTCGTCATAGGGGCGCAAGTTATCGTCAATAATGGATGCAATTTCCCTCAATACCTGGTCACCTGCTGGGTGGCCATAGGTGTCGTTTACTTTCTTGAAGTGATCGATGTCGATCATAGCGACGCAGAACGGGCTGCCATTTCGTTGTGAGCGGCTCCATTCCTTTTCGATCATTTCCTCCATCACGTCTCGTGTTAAGAGGCTTGTTAGATCATCAACATGAGCAATAGAAAAAGTGCCCAATTGTTTTAATTGATCAACATAATAGGCTTCCTTCTGGCAAAACCTTTTAAAAATATCATATTCATGCGGCTGCAAACGATTGTCTCTTGCAAGGATTACTAATTGATCCGCAAGACTATGAATAACCTTATGTTTCTTTTTGAGGCGTTGATATACGTGATGCTCCGTTATTTCTTTATCTTCGATGTTTGTAAGAAGATTACAAAAGTCACAGTTTTCTCGTAAAACCTCTAAAGTTAGGAGTGGATGGTCGTTGAACAGCATGCATTGGTGTAACTCGGCAATGTATTCACCGTGATCGCGGTATGCACGCGTCAGCTGATCGACAAACTCAGCTAAGTCATTACTGTTGCTTTTAAGTTTTTGGTTCTCCTGAATTCCTTCAATTTCAATTGGCATTTTTTTACCCGTTCATAATGATCAGTAATGTGATTCCATTGATCGCTACCGAAGCAGCAAAAAGAAGGACAACTCTGTTGTAAAGGTTTTGCATTAATCGTTTTGTGTCGTGAGATGAGATGCGTGTTTCTTTGATTTCCGGCTCAAGAACATTGTTGATGCCATCTTCAACTTTTTCAGCAGACTCTTGAAGGTTGTCTGCAACTTTGCTCAATCCACTTGTATTTTGGGTCATTTTATCTCCTTTTGTTGGCTGTTTGTTAAAAGGAGGCTCGATATCCGCAATATTATTACGGTTAATCGTCAGATATATATGTGTTGGTCTAATGAACACATAAAAAATCGAGCCAAAAAACCTTTTGTTAGCTCGTTGATTTAAATTTTATAAAAACAATATTGTTTTGTCAAGTATATAATGAAACAATAATAATTCTTAGAAATAATATTTGTATGAATTGAAATGAAAGGAATTTTTGCTTGGTTATATGTGATGTTAAATAATTGTTACATCAAATATTATTTATAAAGTAATGATAATAATTATATTAATAATATGTATTTTTATTTTTATTTTACTTTATGAGTTCCAAGTAATTCTATTGTAAAAATGTGTGGTATTTGTGGCGATGTGAATTTTAATAATGCCCCGGCGTCAGTTGAGGCGGTTTCAATCATGAACGAAGCTCTCATCCCCCGTGGGCCGGATAGCGGCGATATATATGAAAAGGGAAGAGTTGTTTTTGGGCACCGCCGTCTCAAAATTATAGATTTGAGCGATCAATCTAAACAACCGATGACTGACGATGAATTGGGATTATCCATCGTCTTTAATGGCTGTATTTATAACTACAAAGAGCTTCGTGAAGAGTTGATAGAGAAAGGGTATCGTTTTTTTTCCTCTGGCGATACAGAAGTCATTGTGAAAGCGTTTCATGCTTGGGGTCTGGAATGTGTCCAGCGTTTCCATGGTATGTTTGCTTTTGTAATCCATGAACATGCAAGCGGCCGTATTATCATGGCGCGTGATCGTTTTGGGATTAAGCCGCTTTATTACATAGATCGTCCAAATGGTATTCGATTTGCATCAAGCCTTCCTGCACTGCTGGCCGCAGGCGAAGTCGATAAAATGATCGATCCCGTTGCTTTGCATCATTACATGCACTGGCATGCGGTCGTGCCTGCCCCTCACACAATTATCAAAGGTGTTCGAAAGTTGCCGCCGGCAACTATTCGCACAATTGACGCTGACGGTACTCTCTCTGAAAGGACCTATTGGAAACTCAACATCAATCAATCAGATGATGATCGTAAGATCACTGGTGAAGAATGGCAGGAACGCGTTTTGGATGCTTTGCGTTTGGCGGTTAAACGTCGCATGGTTGCTGATGTCCCTGTCGGTGTGTTGCTATCCGGTGGTGTGGATTCAAGCCTGATTGTCGGTTTATTGGCTGAAGCTGGCCAGAAAGATTTGAACACTTTTTCTGTTGGGTTTGAAGAGGCTGGTGGTGAAAAAGGAGATGAGTTCCAGTATTCGGACTTGATTGCTAACCACTATGGGACAACGCATCACAAGAAGTTCGTTCCCTCAAGCGACCTGTTGGAGGCCTTGCCCAAAACAATTAGAGCGATGTCTGAGCCTATGGTGAGCTACGACAATGTCGGCTTCTTTCTTTTGTCTCAGGAAGTTTCGCAACACTTGAAGGTGGTGCAAAGTGGACAAGGCGCGGATGAAATCTTTGCTGGATATCATTGGTACCCGCCCATGATGGAAACGGGTAACGCGATTGACAAATACCAGAAGGCCTTTTTTGATCAGGACGAAGCAACATATGTTTCAGCGGTAACAGGTACCTACCATGAAAGTAATTATTCACGAGAGTTTGTAGAAGCGCATTTCTCCAAACCCGGTGCGGACCGAGATGTTGATAAGGCGTTAAGGTTGGACTCGACGGTTATGCTGGTCGATGATCCGGTGAAACGGGTGGACAATATGACCATGGCCTGGGGGCTTGAGGCGCGTGTTCCGTTTCTGGATCATGAACTTTGTGAACTCGCTGGTCGTATCCCGGCTGAATACAAGGTTAAGAATTCAGGGAAATGGGTTCTGAAAGAAGCAGCCCGAAAGGTCATTCCGTCTGAGGTGATTGATCGTCCAAAAGGATACTTCCCGGTTCCTGCCCTGAAATATATTCAAGGTCCATACCTGGAGATGGTGAAAGACGCTTTATTAAGTGATACCGCAAGACAGAGAGGTATCTTTAAAGAAAGCTATATTCAAACGCTGCTTACTGATCCAAAGGATCATATCACGCCCCTTCGTGGTTCGAAGTTGTGGCAGGTGGCCTTGCTTGAACTGTGGCTACAGGAACAAGGGATTTGATCATGATGACCCAACAGCACAATGACAAAACGGACCCAATGAACCCGATAAAAATGGCATCTCTTAAGCATTGGGGTAGCCCTGTGGAGGAGTCTGGGGCAGAGACAATGAAAGCTGCCGTAAATGTAGACTGCGGCTGGGGTAGGCTGATTTTTGGACAGACCTACGAGGACCCTGCTCATTTGGCCTCTACACTGACGTCGGAACAGGAGGGGAGACGTGATGTCGCTCTCTATGTTCGTGATCCGCATGTTGTGGTTTCCTTTGCCCCGCAAGATTTGTTCCTGGACCCGTCTTTGACTTATCGTTTGGATTTTGATCGCTACAAAACAGGTGACAAGAAACCTGTCGGTGTTGTTATTCGTCCCTTGAAGCAGGGGGATGATGCCCAAACGCTGGACAGGTTGTACCTGTCTCGTTCAATGGTTCCTGCATATGAGGGGTTTTACGATACGGCTGCAGAAGTGGGTGCCCTGAAAATACTGATCGCAGCAGATGGGGAAACTGGCGAAATTATTGGCGCTGTCACAGGTGTTGATCATTACAAGGCATTTTCTGATATAGATAATGGGTGCAGTCTGTGGGCATTGGTTGTTGATCCCCAATGCCAACGTCCCGCTGTTGGTGAAGCATTGGTCAGAAGCCTGATTGAATATTATGCATCACAAGGACGACGTTTTCTTGATCTCTCCGTCATGCATGATAACAGCCAGGCCATTGGTCTCTATCAAAAGCTTGGCTTTCAGCAGGTTCCGGTTTATTGCATCAAAAACAAAAATTCGATCAATGAGCAATTGTTCATTGGCCCTGAGCCTGAAGAAGACTTGAATATTTATGCCAAGATTATTGTAGATGAAGCACGTCGCAGGGGCATAAGTGTTGATGTTCTGGATGCTCAAAATGGTTATTTCAAGCTTTCTTTGGGCGGGCGCAGTATCGCCTGCAGGGAATCTTTAAGCGAATTGACCACAGCAATCGCCATGAGCCGTTGTGACGACAAGGCTGTGACTCGTCGTCTCTTAAGTCAGAGTGGATTGCGTGTTCCCCAGCAAGTTACTGCGGATGATCCTGATCGTGTTGCCAGTTTTCTGAAACGTCATAAACGGGCCGTGGTGAAACCGGCTCAAGGTGAACAAGGTCGCGGGATCAAAGTCGATTTATCCGAATTGGCAGATGTACTGGAAGCTATTGAAGAAGCCAAGGATGTTTGTGAGAAAGTTCTTTTGGAAGAATTTGTCCAGGGGCATGATCTGCGCATTATTGTTATTGATAATGAAGTTGTAGCCGCCGCTATCCGAAAACCTGCTCAAATCAAAGGCGACGGCAAAAGGACAATTGAAGAATTGATCCATTACTACAGTCGCCGCCGGGCTGCTGCAACCTCTGGTGAAAGTACGATCCCACTTGATGCAGAAACACAACGGTGTATTGAAATGGAAGGATACAAACGGTCCGACATTTTGCCTGAAGGCATCACTTTGCAAGTGCGCAAGACTGCAAATCTCCATACTGGCGGGACCATTCATGATGTTACAGACCAGTTAAATTCGGTTTTGGAAAACGCTGCCATTAAGGCAGCAATGACATTGGATATCCCGTGTGTGGGGCTGGATTTCATGGTGCCTGATGTTGCCGGAGAAGATTACGCAATTATCGAAGCCAATGAGCGTGCCGGGCTTGCCAATCATGAGCCGCAACCTACGGCTGAGAAATTTATTGATATGTTGTTCCCAAACACAAAGAAAGTTGAGGTCTAAATTGAGCGAACACAATCTGGAAATTGATCAGGAATATCTGAAAGATATTCTTGAACGTCTTTTGATGACCCCAAGCCCATCGGGTATGACGGATGATGTGGTGCGATTGACTTGTCAAGAACTGGACCGACTTGATATTCCTTACGAACTGACACGTAGGGGGGCTATTCGTGCCACATTGAGCAGCAATGGAACAGGCCCGCGTAGAGCTGTTGCAGCTCACTTGGACACGCTTGGGGCGATGGTTAAAAACTTGAAGGATAACGGACGCTTGTCTGTTGTACCTATTGGTTATTGGTCCGCCCGTTTTGCTGAAGGGGCAAAGTGTACAGTCCATAGTGATGATGGACGAACATTCAGAGGTACTATTCTGCCTTTAAAAGCGTCAGGGCATACCTACAATGAACAAATTGATAGCCAGCCCTCTGAATGGGAAAATCTTGAGCTTCGCCTTGATGAAATCTGCTCAGACGTCGATACGCTCTGGGAATTAGGGCTTCGTGTCGGAGACTTTATTTCGATTGATCCTCAACCGGAATTTAACAAGAACGGTTTTGTCAATTCTCGCCATATCGACGATAAGGCAGGTGTTGCCGCAATTCTGGCAGCGGCAAAAGCAGTGAAAGAGTCAAACTTTGAACTTGAACTGGATTGTCACTTGCTTTTCACTATTTCAGAAGAGGTCGGTGTCGGGGCGTCTCATGTACTTCATGGAGATGTTGCGGAAATGGTTTCTGTAGACAATGGGACAATCGCACCTAATCAGAATACCTGTGAATATGGGGTTACGATTGCGATGCAGGATTCAAGCGGCCCATTTGATAGGCATCTCAGTAACCATTTGATTGACTTATGTAAAAACAAGACCATTGAATTCAGTCGTGATGTATTTCTTTATTACCGAAGTGATTCCGCAGCTGCCCTTGAAGCCGGGAATGACATTCGCACAGCACTTGTCTGTTTTGCGCTTGATGCGTCGCATGGTTTTGAAAGAACCCATACGAAATCACTTGAATGTGTGGCGCGTTTGCTGGGACAATATATGCTGTCATCGCCAATATTCGCCAAGAATGAGAATGTTATCGGTGAGATGGATGACTTCCCAATGATCGAAACAGCGTCTGTTGAACAGCAATCCAGAAAAAGCAGAAATAATTAACAATGCAAAAAATCATCAGCCCTTTTATTTTTCTTTTCGTTAGTGTCTGGCTAATTAATCTGGGCGGAGGATTGCAGGGAACACTTTTGGGCATGCGCGCTACCCTTGAGTCATTTGATGTGACCGAGACGGGTATCGTCATGTCCTCCTACTTTATTGGTTACATTATCAGCATTATGATCGTGCCACGGTTTATCAATGCAGTTGGACATATCCGTTCCTTTGCAGCTTTTGCATCGCTGTGTTCCGCCGTGACTTTAAGTCATGCAGTATTTGTTGACCCTGTTTCATGGTTTGTTTTCAGATCGATTACCGGGGTGTGTTTCGGTGGTCTGGTTTTAATCGTTGAAAGCTGGTTGAATGCCTCGGTCAGCAACGAAAATAGAGGAACAGTATTTGCCAGCTACATGCTGGTGATTTTTTCAGCAGCAGCGATCAGTCAGACATTGCTCAATCTGACCAGCATACAAGGGTATGATCTTTTTGTTTTGGTGTCGGTCATTTTGTCTTTATCTGTTCTTCCTTTAAGCCTTGGCAAAAGAATACATGCTCCGGAGATCAAGACAGCACAAAGAAAACCGCTGTTGCTGATGTTGAAACATCATCCTTTGGGCACACTCGGTGTTTTTGTTGCCGGCTTGCTGAGTGGCGCACTATGGGCGATGACGCCTGTCTTTATGATCCGGTCGGACTATGCGGCTTCTGAAGTTTCAATAGCAATGTTCTGCCTTATGGTTGGCGGAACACTTGCATTTTGGCCGATTGGAAAACTTTCGGACATGATTGATCGCCGGAAAGTTATTCTTGGCTTAACAGTGATGACGTTTGTTGTCTCCATCACCCATTTCCTTGCAGGATCAAGTTCTCCAAGCCTGTTTTATGTGCTTGTTGGATTGTTGGGGTTTGTTTCTTTTCCGATATATGCCGTATGTGCCAGTCATATTAACGACTATCTGGAAGCCGATGAATTTATTTCCGCTTGCAGTACAATGGTCGTTTTATATGGTTGTGGTGCGTTTCTCGCCCCATTACTTTCCTCAACTTTTATGTCTTTTTTCGGGGTGGATGGCTTCTTTGCTTATCTGGCAACTGCCCAAATTCCATTGATTGCATTTGCGACCTATCGCATTGCCAAAAAAGATGTCTTGGCCGCCGAAGACAGAACTGATTTTGTCTACGATGTCCCCAAAGTGACCCCCACAGTGAACCCGCTGGACCCTCGAAACGTGGAAATCGAAGATTGAATGTTTGTACTGCCGAGATCTGTTGCGCATATTTCTGCCAATGGGATGGACCGGCTGCTCACAGCCTGCCGACAGGTTACACAATATCTGATTGATCTGTTTATAAAAAAGTCATCCCATACCCAGAAAATCGAAACCAGAAATCACCATCTTTTCTTCGATCGGTATTGGAGTGAAAAAAGAGATGCTTTTTATTCCCTGTAGGATGCCGGAGACGTATTTCTGACCTATTTCGGGAAGGAAGGGTAAGCTTATGAGTTCACGTATCAAAGAGATATGGGGTCGGTGAATGCCTTGATGATACGCCTGGTGTATTAGGCGAATTGCTTTCCCATAGAAAAAGCCTTCTAATCCTGCCATAACTTAAACGAGTATTTAGACATGGTGGTTGTGATGAAGGCTTTTTTGTTTCTTGTTTCTTTGTTAATGGCTGTTCCGGCGTATGCCCTGACAATTGATGAGATGTCAGACTCTGAAGCCGATGACCTTGAACGCGGTATAGAAGCAATGGAAAAGAAGGAATATGCGACTGCGAGGCACAAATTTCTTCCTTTGGCGATTAAAGGCAATCCTTCTGCACAATTATATATTGGCGTAATGTTTCTTCTCGGAAATGGGCTTAATACTGATGCCTGTGAAGGTGTGAAGTGGATTGATCGGGCAGCTCGTGAGGGCGACACTGATGCACAAATGATGATGGCTTCCATACTAAGCGATGTATCTTGGGGCCACCGGCCCGATTATCATCGCTCATATGGCTGGTTAATTACAGCTATTCAGAACGGAGCAACAGATATTAAGAAAAAGGCATATGTGTTGACCCCTAATATCCAAGATCTTTTCAAAGTTCTCGACGAGAAGTTGACTAAAGTTGAAATGCTCAAAATTAAAAACGAAGTCACTGACGGGCGCTTTGATATAAAGACACCCGCCAATGAATATATAGTCCGTATCAGGGAGTATCACGTTGGGGAGCATGTTATTCCTATAGCCCCATGTACACGATTATACCCTGATTAGTGTCTTCGTTGCCTGCGTTTAAGTTCTCGTTTGTCCTTTATTCCTTTTCTTTGAAGACCGTCTTCTATAGTTTTTGCTCCAATAGTAGCTGTTGGAGGCAGGCCTGGTAAGTTGCTGATTGTACCTGCTGCTTTTTCAAGTGCCTTGTGATCCTTGATTTGCTGTTTAATCTCCTTATCAGACTGGCTGGTTGGAACTAAAGCATCCTGTACCAACGACACGCCAACCTCTCCTCTTAGTTTAAAAGCCAGCTTTCTATATCCAGCTTCCTCAAGTCGCTGAATTTCAGCTAATGCTTTTCGTTGCGCTTCAGGTGTTTTCAGTTGTCGATAAGACATGGCGGCTGCCATAGCATTCATAGCGTCATTGCCAGCCTCATCAATCAGCTTTTTATCAAGGCCCATCACTTCCCCCATTACATGCACATTGTCGCGCCAGACATCATGATGTTTCGGCATAACAGGTTGCGGGTTTTCTTCGGCATGTTTGCGAATGCGCTCCTGTTCTTCCTTTGTATACGTGGTGTTGATGGCTGTATCGGTTGCGTCCAAGCGACCTTCGTCATACGGGTCTCGGGCTTTACGGCGGGCTAGGTGGTCTCCCATTTCTTTTGTCGCCTCATCTGAAAGCTTTGGCCCATCACCAGATTTGAATTTCTGGTGATATGCATCGACAATGCGTGCCCGATCATCAGGGTGATACGCATTCAATGCCCCTTGGAACCCTTTGATCTGTTTTTCATCACCTGAGGCAAGGGCATCATTATATTGCTTTGCAAGATGCTCCACGGCTTCTTTTGATAATGGTTTATGTGGTGTATCTGCCTGTCCCGCATCGCTCATTGTATCGGTATACTGGTTTTGTGCCACTTGATGGCCCTTACCTTGTGACGCTCCATCCAGGCTCATTGCCGAGGCTTCCGCTAAAGCTGCCTCATTGAACGGGATGTTTGGTCCCAATTGGTCGCTTGATCGTCGGGCAGAGGATTGAGTGTTTGAGCGGTGAGGGTAATCTCCCGGTCCTTCATCATTTGCACCTGTTGAAGACGTTTGATCTCGCTCGGGCAGCTGGTGAGATAATGCTTGAATTTGATCCGCTTGTTCTTGAGCATAACGCAATTCTCCATGAGGGTCATAAGGTTCCACTTCATCTGGTGAAATGATGGGTTTGGCCTGAACCATTTTTCCAGTTTCATCATATTCCACCATGCCCGGATAGGCGCGTTCGAACTGTTTGACCACATGGTCTCGCAAACCTGTATCACGCTTATCCTGATAGCGGTTGTCCTGCATCATAGAGCGAATACGCTCATCCACTGTATTGCCTTGCGGCACAATGGCTGTCTTTGCTTTCTTGGACTGTTGTATATAGAAATCGTCCCAGGCCTTTTTCATATTGGCCTTTGGCTTGGACGGTGCCTTCGGTTTCGGTGTTTCCCCAAAAGGTGCAGAAGCCGTCCATGATTTATTGTCTGCCTTGCTTGAAATCGGCTGGCTGACTTCAATATTAGACGGCAAAGGGCTATTGCTTTTCTCAAGTAAGTCGGTGTTGCCAATCCCTTGACCAGCCAAGGTCTGAGAAAGCGCATTCTCCGTTGGCCCACCGGGATTCATAATCCCATCCGCCTTCAAACCGTTATCAGCCTGAAAGCTCTTAAGCCCTGCTCCGATGTCGGGTGTTTGTGTATTAAAGTGTCCAAGGTCGGACAACGCATTTTGGGTTTTAATCACATCATCTGACATATCAAATGATGAAGAAGAAACGGGACTATCGACAGAGAATAAGTCGCTAAACCCCTTAAACATATTCGAAAAATTCATATCTACCTGTTCCGGCTAGAGTTGATAATAGCTGGATATGGGGAGAAATAGGAATATAGTCAATACGTAGAACAAAGAAAGAAAATTGATGAAATTTGAAGGTGATGATATAAATTAAATGTTCTTCGGGGATGGGTGCAGGCGCAAATCCTGCTGCTTGGTTCTTCGTGACCGTTTTAGTTCTAATTTTAGGCCAATATTGGCTTCAGAATATGAAGGAGACAGTCATGACAAAAACGAACATTAAACGTGAGAAACAAGTAAAACCCGCAACCAACAACCTCTTAACAGCCACTCTAAACATTTTCGTGGCGGTCACGGCGAGTTGGGCAGCTGGGTTCGTAACCCTCCTCATCCATGTGAAAAGCGCTCCCAAAACTGGTTGAGCGCTTTTCTATTTGTGCATTGTGATATTATAAACTGAGTGTAAAACACATTTTCCGTCGTCATATAATTTGGGACAAGTGAGCGCTTAAAGTCGCAGAGGACTTTGTCTCATCAGGTTTGTAATTATATGACGACGGAAAATTGGTTAAATTATTATGCACTTACGGCCGATGCAGGCTGTATCCACATTGGCCGTAAGTATTTGAAATATATGGTAGGGCAGACAGGACTCGAACCTGTGACCAGACCGTTATGAGCGGTCGGCTCTAACCAACTGAGCTACTGCCCCACACGTAAGCGACTATGTTGTCGTTACAAATAGAAGTGGCGTGAATTTACTGGAAACTCACGCCACGTCAAGTGTTTGTCTGTGCAAATAAACTTAATAGTCCAGGAAGCTGCGCAGTTTGCGCGAACGGCTTGGGTGTTTCAGTTTACGCAAGGCTTTCGCCTCAATCTGACGGATACGTTCCCGGGTTACAGAGAACTGCTGGCCGACTTCTTCCAGCGTGTGATCTGTGTTCATGCCGATGCCGAACCGCATACGCAGCACACGTTCTTCACGCGGTGTCAGGGATGACAGGACACGTGTTGTGGTGTTACGCAGGTTGGACTGGATGGCCGCATCCAACGGCTGAACCGCGTTTTTATCTTCGATGAAATCACCCAGATGGCTGTCTTCTTCATCGCCAATCGGTGTTTCAAGGGAGATTGGTTCTTTCGCGATCTTGAGGACCTTGCGGACCTTTTCCTGCGGCATGGACAGCTTTTCAGCCAGTTCTTCCGGTGTGGGCTCACGACCGATCTCATGCAGCATCTGACGGCTGGTACGAACCAGCTTGTTGATGGTTTCGATCATATGCACAGGGATACGAATGGTACGGGCCTGGTCCGCGATAGAACGGGTAATGGCCTGACGGATCCACCATGTGGCGTAAGTTGAGAATTTGTAGCCGCGACGATATTCGAACTTGTCTACGGCTTTCATCAGGCCGATGTTCCCTTCCTGAATCAAATCCAGGAACTGCAGGCCACGGTTGGTGTATTTTTTGGCAATCGAAATAACGAGACGCAGGTTGGCCTCGATCATTTCTTTTTTCGCACGGTTGGCTTCGCGTTCACCTTTTTGAACGGTGGAGACAATGCGGCGGTATTCGGCAATTGGCAGGCCAACTTCGCCGGCAACTTCGGTTACACGGGCGCGCAGTTTGACAACTTCGTCGTGGTGACGTTCGGCAAAACGCTGCCAGCCCTTGGCAGGCAGTTCAGAGACGCGTTCCAGCCAGTTCGGGTCCAGTTCGTGACCGTAGTACTGTTTCAGGAAGTCCACGCGTGAGACACGGCAGCCGGTGGCAAGACGCAACATGCGACCTTCGCAGTTCATCAAAGCCTTGTTCAGACCATAAAGATGGTCCATCAGTTCTTCGATCCGACCGTTGTTCAGGTGAACACCTTCCATCAGGACAACAAGTTCGTGACGCAGTTTTTCAATGCGACGTTCAATTGTTGCAGAAACTTTTTCACCTTTACCCAATGTGGTCAGGCGTTGTTCCTGTGACTTATGCAGCTTGTCGTAAGTCTTGGCGATTTTTTCAAACGTCTCAACGACCTGTGGCAGGAGCTGTTCTTCCATGGCAGCCAGAGAAACGTTGTTTTCTTCTCCGTTTTCTTCTTCGCCAGTGCTTTCAGCACCTTCTTCGCCTTCTTCACCTTCAGGTGACTCATCAAGGTCGTCGTCTTCCGAACCCGCATCTACGCCGTCCGGGGCTTCGATTTCTTTATCGTCGTCGTCATCATCATCGCCCGCGTTATCAATGTCCGCTGTGAGGGAATCGGTATCGGTGTCTTCTTCCATCTCTTTGGCAGCGGCTTCCACTTCTTCAGTGTTGGGGCCACCGCCATATGTGGTTTCCAGATCGATAATGTCACGTAGCAGAATGTCGCCATTGATCAGCGCATCGTGCCATTCAACGATAGAGCGGATGGTAATCGGGCTTTCGCAGATGCCGCCGATCATCATTTCACGGCCCGCTTCGATCCGTTTGGCAATCGCAATTTCACCTTCGCGTGACAGCAGCTCTACGCTGCCCATTTCGCGCAGGTACATACGTACCGGATCGTCGGTGCGCCCTGTGTCGTTTTCGTCGATGTTACCAACGGCTTTTTCGTCGGACTTTTCTTCTTCGTTATCGTCTTCGGCTTCTTCGTTTTCAACAACGTTGATGCCCATTTCTGACAGCGCAGACATGGTGTCTTCGATTTGCTCGGACGACATTTTGTCCGGTGGCAAAGCGGTATTTAATTCGTCATAGGTGATGAAACCGCGTTCTTTGCCCTTTGCGAGCATCTTTTTAACAGCGGCACCAAGGGAATCAAGAAGTGGGCCATCACCGCCTTCTTCTTGTTTGGTTTTTGCTTCGGTTTGGTTTGCAGCTTTCGCAGACATGCGATTCCCCGTGAAACTTAATAATCTATCTTTATTCAGCGCGATCTTTAAAACTAAAAGAACAGACTCTTTTAAGTAAGATGCGCCAAGAATATGTAAAGAGCGTTAATCAAACAAATCTTCTTCATTTAATTTAAAAGAACTTCCAACGCCGCCGTCGTCCTCATCGGTATCAACCATCCCCATCAGTTTTTGGTGAGCCTGAAATTGACTCAGGGCCTGAGGGGTCATTTCCTGTTCGAGCCTGCGTTTCAATTCTTTAAACTCCGCTGCCAGATCCCGTTCTTTCACATAGAGATTGAACGTATGGTCCCAGCCCCGAAGCACATCGTCGATCGGGCGGTCAGGGTGCAAGAAGGTCTCATGCCCAATAAACTTCCCCCCGTTCGGTGCGTGAAATTTGCCAAGCAGACTATTCAGCGGTCCTGAAAACCCATTTTTTATGAGGTGGCCTTGAAGCGCGCTTGAATCTAAGCCTAAATCCCCATCGACGGTCTTTAAAACTTCCTGACGAAGTTTGTCAAGCGAATCGGATGAGAAATTCAGCAGTCCTAAACGCTCCCCAACCTCATCCATAATGGACGGGTGCAGGATGATCGCGGCCAATAACAAGGTTTCGCGCCAGTTTTGCGCATTAATTTTTGTATTTTTTGCAATATTTGTTTCCAGATGGGTGTGATGATTTTTTTTCTCAAACTTCCAGTCCCGGCGTGGCTGGAAGGGTTTTGTCTCTTTTTTTGCGCGGATTTCCTTCCACATCCGGTCTTTCAGCGCAGATAAAAAGTGACTTTTTACCGATTCGTCTTCGATCTGGAAGGCATGTTTCTTCAGTTTGTCTTCCAACAGCGCGCGATCTTCAGCTGTCTCCAGATTGATGCCCTCACTTTCCGTGCGCCACAAAAGTTCTGACAACGGAATGGCGTCATCCAAAACCGTCTGCATGGCCGCGCTGCCTTCTGCCTTGATCAGACTGTCCGGGTCCTCGCCTGTTGGCAGATGAACAAATTGCAGGCCATAGCCGGGTTTCAGATGAGGCAAAGCGCGTTCCGCCCCCCGAGAGGCCGCACGTTGCCCTGCCGCATCGCCATCGAAACACAGGGTCGGGCGTTTACTCATGCGCCACAGCAGCTGAATTTGTTCTTCCGTCAGGGCTGTGCCTAGCGGTGCAACCGCGTTGGGGAAGCCGCCTTGTGCCAGACCGATCACGTCCATATAGCCTTCGGTAACGATGATCTCTTCTTTCTTGTGCGCACTTTCACGTGCCTGGGCCAGACCGTAAAGAATGGTGCCTTTATGAAAGAGCGGAGTGTCAGGGGAGTTCAGATATTTCGGTTTGCCATCGCCCAGAATACGTCCACCAAAAGCAATCACCTTGCCGCGTCGATCCGTGATGGGGAACATGACACGTTCGCGGAATCGTTCATAAGGATTGCGACCACGATCATCGGGCTGGATGAGAAGGCCCGCTTCGATCATCAGGCTTTCTTCGATACCTTCGCGTTTCAATGCGGCTTTCAGTCCCCCCTGAATATTGGGGGAATATCCCAGACGGAACCGTTTGATGGTTTCTTCGGTGAGACCGCGATCGCGCAGATACGCTAGACCCTTTTGACCTTCGGGCATACGAAGGGCGCGTTCATAATAAAGGGTCGCCTGTTCCATCACGTCATAAAGTGTGTTGCGCCGTTCGGTACGTTCGCGTTGTTCGGGCGTGTCCTGCGGGACGTCCATTCCGGCCTGAATGGCCAGACGTTCAACCGCTTCGGGGAAGTTCAGCCCTTCGGTATTCATGACGAAGTCAAGGGCACTGCCGTGCGCACCACAGCCGAAGCAATGGTAGAAGCCTTTATCGTCATTGACGGTAAAGGAGGGGGATTTTTCGCTATGGAAGGGACAAAGGCCGGAATGTTCCCGGCCTTTTTTAATCAGCTTCACCCGTTTGCCGACAATCTCTGAAACAGAGACACGGTTTCTAAGTTCGTCAAGGAATCCGGGTGGTATTGCCATGGTGTGTTTCTATATCTGTCATCCCTGCGCAGGCAGGGATCTCTTTGTTATTGTTCAGGAGATTCCTGCCTTCGCAGGAATGACGGTCTTTTGCTAAGCCAGGCGCGCTTTGATGATTGCACTTGCTTTACCGAAATCCATCTGTCCGGCATAGCGGTCGCGGATGGTTTTCATGGTGGGGCCCATGTCTTTCAGGCTGGAGGCACCCAGTTCTGCAATGATAGAATCGACAGCTTCGCCGATTTCTTCTTCTGACATTTGTTTTGGCAGGAATTGCTCGATAATCTTGATCTCGCTGGCTTCCTGTTCGGCCAGTTCAAGACGGCCACCATTTTCATACATGGTGATGCTGTCACGGCGCTGCTTGATCATGGATTGCAGCAAAGACAGGATTTCATCGTCGCCAATGCCGTCCGGTTTTTCTTGTGTTCGTGCCGCAATGTCGCGGTCTTTAAGGGCTGCCATGATCAGGCGCATGGTAGAAACGGCATGCGTGTCTTTTGCGACCATAGCCTCTTTTAAGGATGATTTAATCTGCTCACGAAGCATTGCTTTGAACTGTCGTTGTTTTAAGGAAAGCAAGAAACTTATACCAACTGGCGAAAAAAATCAATCAGAAACTATTTTGTAAGCCATTGAAAAATAAGCATAAATTTTATTTGTGACTCCCTCTTGACGAGCGTGGTAGATTTCTTTATCAACGCGCCAATTTGCCTATAGGCATTGAATGAATATAGCTCTTTTATAAAGGACACTGTAGCCATGTCGCAGACACAAGCACCGGTTGCCCCGATGCCACCGAAAGCCCGTCCCAAAAACGCCAACGCCGCACTGGTATTGACGGATGGAACTGTTTTTTGGGGGAAAGGCGTTGGTGTTGAAGGTGTCGCCATCGGGGAAGTCTGTTTCAACACTTCCATCACTGGCTACCAGGAGATCATGACCGACCCTTCTTATGCTGGTCAGATCATCACATTTACCTTCCCACATATTGGTAACGTCGGCACCAACGCCGAAGATATCGAAACTGCCAAGCCCGCTGCACGCGGCTGTATCCTGCGCGCCGATATTACAGAGCCTGCCAACTGGCGTGCGGCTGAACATTTTGATGCCTGGATGAAAGCCTCCAACCTGGTCGGCATCTCCGGTATCGATACGCGTCAGCTGACCCGCTACATCCGCGACAATGGTGCTCCGGGCGGCACTGTGATCCATTTGCCCGCAGGTCAGGAGATTGATCTGGATGCCCTTAATACAATGTCCAACTCTTTCCCCGGTCTGGAAGGGATGGATCTGGCGAAAGAAGTCATGTGCGATGCGCCATATGAATGGGACGAAGCAGGCTGGACCATGGGTGAAGGTTACGCCAAGCAAGATGCACCTGAATACCATGTGGTAGCGGTTGACTTCGGTGCCAAGCGTAACATCCTGCGCTGCCTGGCCGCTGCGGGCTGTCGTGTAACGGTTGTTCCGGGCAATACATCTGCTGAAGATATTCTGGCTTACAACCCCGATGGCGTGTTCCTGTCAAACGGTCCGGGCGATCCGGCAGCCACAGGTGAATATGCGGTACCGATGATCCAGGAGATTATTGAAAGCGGCAAGCCGATGTTTGGGATTTGCCTCGGTCACCAAATGACCTGTCTCGCCCTTGGTGCCAAGACATATAAAATGCATCTGGGCCATCGCGGTGGTAACCACCCGGTTAAAGACCTGACCACAAGCACGGTTGAAATCACATCACAAAACCATGGCTTCGTGGTGGATGAAGAAACACTGCCAGCAAACGCCAAGGTCACGCACCGTTCATTGTTTGATAAAACGCTGGAAGGGATTGCCCTGGATGACAAGCCTGTCTTCTCTGTGCAGCATCACCCGGAAGCCTCCCCCGGCCCGCAGGACAGCCACTATCTGTTCGCGCGCTTTGTTGAACTGATGGCGAAAGCAAAATAAGCATGTCCCTTTCCGATAACGCTTCGAAACTCCTCAACGCCATGGCAGAAGATGATCAACTGCCAGGCGGGGCGTTTCGTGACGTGGAAGGGATCTGCGAAGAATTTATGGTGAGCTACCCCGATCAGGGCACGCTCGCCGACTGGCTCGAAGAACTCTGCCAAGAAGGCGCAGCCATTTTGGAAGATCATGAACTCCACGTGAAACCCACGCCTCCGTTCATGGCTTCTATCACGCTGCATGGCTTGGATATGGCTGGGTATTTGAGCAGATAGGAAATTATCGTCATTCCCGCGAAAGCGGGAACCCAGTGTATGGGAAATGACATGCACTGACTTCTGGGTCCCCGCTTTTGCGGGGATGACGTGGTAGAGAATGAATTGTGTCATCGGTTTATCCGGTGACATGTTGGAAAACGAAGGACGATAAGGTTAGTCATGCCAAAACGTACAGATATTAAATCAATTATGATTATTGGTGCCGGCCCCATTGTGATTGGGCAAGCATGTGAGTTCGATTATTCAGGGGCTCAGGCTTGTAAGGCGCTGCGTGAGGAAGGCTATCGGGTGATTTTGGTGAACTCCAACCCCGCGACCATCATGACCGACCCAGGCATGGCTGATGCGACTTATATCGAGCCGATCACACCGGACGTTGTTGCCAAAATCCTGGAAAAAGAAAAGCCGGATGCACTACTGCCAACAATGGGTGGTCAAACCGCTTTGAACACGGCGCTTGCCTTGTACGAGAACGGCACGCTGGAAAGACTGGGTATCGAAATGATCGGTGCGACAGCGGATGCGATTGACAAGGCGGAAAATCGCGAACGTTTCCGTGAAGCCATGACCAAGATCGGTCTGGAAAATGCGAAATCTTATGTGTGTCATACACGTGCAGAAGCAAATGAAGCCCTGGAAGACATCGGCTTCCCGGTGATCATTCGTCCAAGCTTCACCATGGGCGGCACCGGCGGTGGTATCGCTTATAATAAAGAAGAGTTTGAAACCATTGTGGCTTCCGGTCTCGCGCTGTCGCCGACGTCGGAAGTTCTGGTCGAGGAATCGCTTCTGGGCTGGAAGGAATATGAGATGGAAGTTGTTCGTGACAAAAACGACAACTGTATCATCATCTGTTCTATCGAAAACGTTGACCCGATGGGCGTGCACACAGGCGACTCCATCACCGTTGCCCCGGCCCTGACGCTGACCGACAAAGAATATCAGATTATGCGCAATGCGTCTTTGAACGTGCTGCGTGAAATTGGTGTGGAAACGGGCGGGTCGAACGTACAGTTCACCGTGAACCCGAAAGACGGTCGCCTGATCGTGATTGAAATGAACCCGCGTGTGTCACGTTCCTCTGCGCTGGCTTCCAAAGCAACCGGTTTCCCGATTGCGAAAGTGGCGGCCAAGCTGGCGGTTGGCTTTACACTGGATGAGCTGGACAACGACATCACAGGCTGCACGCCAGCCTCGTTTGAACCGTCCATCGACTATGTGGTGACAAAAATCCCACGCTTTACTTTTGAGAAATTCCCCGGCACTGATGACAGCCTGTCCACAGCGATGAAGTCTGTGGGTGAAGCCATGTCCATCGGCCGTACTTTCCAGGAATCGCTGCAAAAGGGTCTGCGTTCCATGGAAACAGGCCTGACAGGTCTGAACGAAGTTGAAATCGAAGGTGCTGACGGGCCGGAAGGCAAGCTGGCGATCATCGGTGAACTGGGTAAGCCGCGTTCTGATCGTCTGCTGGTGATCGCACAAGCGTTCCGCCACGGTCTGAGCCTTGAAGAAATCCATGCTGCCTGTAAGTACGAGCCATGGATGCTGCGTCAAATTCAGGGCATCGTTGAAGCAGAACAGGAACTGATCGACAAAGGCCTGCCAAGCGAAGCCGATGATCTGATGCGCTTCAAGAAAATGGGCTTCTCTGACAAGCGTATTTCCGAGCTGACAAAACGTGATCTGGAAGTTGTGGCTTATCGCCGTCACGTGCTGAATATTCACCCGGTCTACAAACGCGTGGATACTTGTGCGGCAGAATTCCCGTCCAAGACGTCTTATATGTATTCTGCTTACGAAGGTGACGGTATCAACGTTCCGGAATGTGAATCAGACCCGTCTGATCGTGATAAGGTCGTAATCCTGGGTGGCGGTCCAAACCGTATTGGTCAGGGTATCGAATTTGATTACTGCTGTGTACATGCCGCTTACGCTTTGAAAGAAGCAGGCTATGAAACCATCATGGTCAACTGTAACCCGGAAACAGTATCGACTGACTATGACACCTCTGATCGTCTGTATTTCGAACCACTGACAGAGGAAGATGTGATCGAACTGATCCGCGTTGAACAATCCAAAGGCAACGTCAAAGGTGTGATCGTACAGTATGGTGGTCAAACGCCATTGAAACTGTCTCACGCTTTGGAAAAAGCAGGTATTCCAATCCTTGGTACATCTGTTGACGCGATTGATTTGGCAGAAGACCGTGAACGTTTCCAACAGCTGCTGGCTGAACTGGGTCTCAAGCAACCATCAAATGGTCTGGCACGTTCTGAAGAAGAAGCATTGGCCATCGCTGAAGGTATCGGCTTCCCGCTGGTAATTCGTCCTTCCTACGTATTGGGTGGTCGTGCGATGGAAATTGTCCATAACATGGACCGTCTTAAGCGTTACATGAAAGAAGCGGTTCAGGTGTCCGGTGACAGCCCGGTTCTGCTGGATAACTTCCTGCAGGATGCGATTGAGGTTGATGTGGATGCGGTTGGTGATAGCGACGGTAACGTCTATATCGCAGGTATCATGCAGCATATTGAAGAAGCGGGTATCCACTCCGGTGACTCTGCCTGTTCCCTGCCGCCATATTCTTTGAGCGACAAAATCATTGGTGAGTTGAAAGATCAGGCAGTTTCCTTGGCGAAAGCTTTGAAAGTTGTCGGTCTGATGAACGTACAGTTCGCGGTGAAAGACGATGTGATCTACATCATCGAAGTGAACCCACGTGCATCACGTACCGTACCGTTTGTTGCCAAAGCGACAGGCATTCCGGTTGCGAAGATCGGTGCGCGTATCATGGCGGGTGAAAAACTGGCTGACTTTGGTATCAAAGATCAAATGCCGAAGATGGATCACGTTGCGGTTAAAGAAGCGGTCTTCCCATTTGCCCGCTTCCCGGGCGTTGACATTCTGCTTGGCCCAGAGATGAAATCCACTGGTGAGGTTATGGGGCTGGATAAAGACTTCCCAACGGCCTTTTTGAAAGCGCAGATGGGCGCAAGTTCTCACCTGCCGACAGAAGGCTGTGCCTTTGTTTCTGTGAAAGAACGTGACAAAGAAAAGATCGTGCCGATTGCACAGAAGCTGGTGGATATGGGCTTCTCTCTCCTGGCGACATCAGGTACTGCGAAACACCTAGAAAGCAACGGTATTTCTGCCAAGACCGTCAATAAAGTGATTGAAGGTCGTCCGCACTGTGTGGATGCGATCCTGAACAAGGAAGTTCACCTGGTGATCAACACCACCGAAGGTCTGCAGGCGATTGAAGACAGTTATTCAATCCGTCGCGAAACTCTGACGCAAAGCATCCCTTATTACACTACAATGGCGGGTGCACAGGCAGCAGCAGAAGCGATTGACGCGCTTCGAGCCGATACGCTTGAAGTCGGTTCGTTGCAATCTTATTTTGACAAATCCTTCTAAATCAGATTAAGAAGGAAGAGTTCTTTCGTTTGCGCCCTCACGAATGCGTGGGGGCGCAACTATTTTTTATTGTACGTTTGGGAAAGAGTTATGGAACGGATACCCATGACCGCTGAGGGTTGTGCTCAGCTTGAATTAGAATTGAAGAACCTGAAATCGGTTGAACGTCCGGCAGTTATTGCGGCGATCGCAGAAGCGCGTGAACATGGCGACCTCTCAGAGAATGCCGAATATCATGCTGCTCGTGAAAAACAAGGGTTCATTGAAGGCCGCATTAAAGAACTGGAAGCTGTGATCAGTGTTGCCGAAGTGATTGATCCGAAAACCCTGTCCGGGGACGTGGTCCGCTTTGGCGCAACGGTTCTGGTGGCGGATGAAGAAACCGATGAAGAAACCACGTATCAGATCGTTGGTCAGCATGAAGCCGACCTTGAAGGTGGTAAAATCTCCATCAGTTCTCCACTTGCACGCGGCCTGATTGGCAAGAGTCTGGGTGATAGCGTAGAGGTCCGCACACCAGGTGGTGCCAAATCTTACGAGATTGTGGAAGTCGAATATAAATAACGACTTACGATATTTATAAAAAAAGCGGCGTCTGATTTTCAGCGCCGCTTTTTTCATCTATTCTTTGACCTGACTTATTCGTCTTCATCCTCATCCGCCACATCAACCTTGATCGGCACGCCGGGGATGGTTTTGGAACTGCGAATCGTCATGGATGATTTGACATGGGCCACGTTTGGCGCAGATGTCAGGGACTTGGTCAGGAACTGCTGGTACGAATCCCAGTCTTTTTCAACAATCTTCAGCAGGAAGTCGGTTTCCCCTGCCAGCATATGGCATTCGCGCACTTCCGGCCAGCTTTCGACCAGATCTTCAAAAGCCTTGAGATCTGATTCGGCCTGGCTGTTCAAGCCAACTTGCGCAAAGACAGTGACGTTGAAACCAAGGGCAGCCGGATCAAGTTCAGCATGATAGCCGCGCACAAAACCGGCCTCTTCAAGGGCACGCACACGGCGCAGACAAGGCGGAGCGGAAATGCCGGCACGGCGGGCCAATTCGACATTTGTCATGCGACCATCATCTTGTAAGTCCGCAAGAATACGACGGTCGATTCGGTCAAGTTTGACCTTTTGCATAATAATTCTACTCCAAAAATTCCCTGAAAGACGCAATGATATTACAATGTTGTTCCTAACAAGCCAAGAGAAGCTTGTCAAAAAGAAGAAATAAAATTGCGTTTTTTTATCTTGGTGGTGGATATGAGAAAAGAAAAATTACGCTGTTCTGGAACCTTAGCGCGTAGTTTAGAAAACGGAACGGGCCTTGTCAGCTACGCATTTGATTTTTTTGATAAATTTTAAGAAGCAAGCTATAGCCCTGTTAATAAAAAGGCGTTAACGTTAAGGCGTTCAAGATATCTTGTTTCCCCGCTTGCAAATGGTTGGGAGAGAAGTTAGTCTGTCACTAGTTTTGAATCATTCTAAAATAGGGAATAACAATAATGTCTCAAGTTCTCGTTGGTCAGGAAGCACCTGATTTCACAGCACCGGCTGTAATGGGTGACAACTCAATCGAAGATGCGTTTAACCTGAAGTCCTATCTGGACGGTTCTTACGGTGTCGTTTTCTTCTATCCGTTGGACTTCACATTTGTATGTCCTTCAGAAATCATCGCTTTTGACCACCGTATGAAAGCATTTGAAGAGCGCGGCGCGAAAGTAATCGCTGTTTCTATCGATTCGCACTTCACACACCTGGCGTGGAAAAACACACCGGTTAACGAAGGCGGTCTGGGGCAGGTTCAGTTCCCAATGGTTGCTGACATCACCAAAGACATCGTAACAAACTACGGCGTTAAAACCGGTCCTGGTATCGCGTTCCGTGGCACATTCATCATCGACAAAAATGGTGTTGTTCGTCACCAGCTGGTAAACGATCTGCCACTGGGCCGTAACGTTGATGAAACCATCCGTACACTGGACGCGCTGCTGTTCCATGAAGAGCACGGCGAAGTTTGCCCAGCAGGCTGGAACAAAGGCGATTCTGGCATGACTGCGACACCTGATGGCGTTGCGGCATACCTGTCAGAAAACTCTGACAAGCTGTAAGTCGATTAAGTACTTATAAGTATAGAGAAAAGGGGGGCTGTGGCTTCCCTTTTTTCTTCTCCCTTGCGCTCAGGAAACATCCTGCCTAGATTAGCGCCCTCATTTGAATTTTATACTTCTATCAAGGATATCCTTCATGTCCGAACAGCACCATTCCAAGGTTCTCATTCTCGGTTCCGGCCCCGCAGGCTACACGGCAGCCATCTATGCAGCGCGTGCAAACTTAAAACCCATTCTTGTAAAAGGCCTGCAGCCCGGTGGTCAGCTGACCATCACAACGGACGTGGAAAACTATCCTGGTTTCGCAGACCCTATTCAGGGTCCCTGGCTGATGGACCAGTTCCATGATCAAGCCAAGAACGTGGGCACAGAAATGTTTGACGACACTATCGTTGAAGCAGACCTGTCATCGCGTCCATTCAAACTGACGGGGGACAGCGGCACTGTTTACACTGGTGATACATTGGTGATCAGCACGGGTGCTTCTGCACGTTGGCTTGGTCTGGATTCAGAACAGAAGTATCAGGGCTTTGGTGTTTCTGCCTGTGCCACATGTGATGGTTTCTTCTATCGCGGTAAAGAAGTTGCAGTTGTTGGTGGCGGTAACACGGCTGTTGAAGAAGCCCTTTACCTGACCAACTTCGCGTCCAAAGTTTATCTCATTCACCGTCGTGACGAACTGCGTTCTGAAAAAATCCTTCAGGATCGTCTGCTGAAGAACGAAAAAGTTGAAATGGTCTGGGATAGCGTGATTGACGAAATCGTTGGTGAAGAAGAGCCGTTTGGCGTTACTGGCGTGCGTGTGAAGAACGTTAAGACAGATGAAGTTAAAACCATTCCGGTACACGGCGCGTTCATCGCCATCGGCCATGATCCGAACACAGGCTTGTTTAAAGGTCAGCTGGATATGGATGATGAAAATTACATCCTGACAGATGCGGATAGCACACAAACCAGCATCAAAGGTGTATATGCGGCTGGTGACGTACAGGATAAGGTCTATCAGCAAGCCGTAACGGCTGCGGGGACAGGCTGTATGGCAGCACTGGAAGCAGAACGTTTTATTGCTGAGATGGACGACTAAGGTCTGCTTCTTCAAAAAAATTAAAATGATGAAGGCGAAGGGATGTTTTTCCTTTCGCCTTTTTCGTCTATGTTATATACGCATACCTTCTATGCGATTTTTGAATGGGATGACAGATGCATTGGGACAAATTACGGGTCTTTCACGCTGTTGCGGAAGCCGGAAGCTTTACACACGCTGGTGAGAATCTGAATCTCAGCCAGTCTGCGGTAAGTCGTCAAATCAGTGCCCTGGAAGACAGTGTCCAGGTCAGTCTATTCCATCGCCATGCCCGTGGTTTGATCCTGACCGAACAGGGTGAATTGCTCTATAAAACTGCCCATGAAGTCTTTGCCAAGCTTGCCATGGTGGAAAGCCAGCTTTCTGAAACCAAGGAAAAGCCGCAGGGCACATTGAAAATCACAACGACCGTGGCCTTTGGGTCTACTTGGTTGACACCTAAAATCCGTGAATTTCTGGAGCTCTATCCAGATATCGAAGTTTCCGTCGTGCTGACGGATACCGAATTGGATTTGTCCATGCGTGAAGCCGATGTTGCGATTCGCATGAGTCCGCCAAAACAGCCGGACCTGATCCAGCGTCATCTCTGGCGCATGCCTTATCATATTTATGGGGCACCAGAGTACCTGAAGAAACATGGTATGCCACGTACCCCACAAGACCTGGATGATCACCGTATCATTGTCTACGGCGATGATGTGCGCCAGCCCGTGCAGGGACTGAACTGGCTGCTGTCTGCGGGGCGCAGTGACGGCACCAAACGCACAGCCGCCCTGCGTGTGAATAACGTTTATGGCATTTACCGTGCGGTACAGTCCGGCCTGGGCCTTGGGGCTTTGCCGGAATATATGAGCCGGGAAGTGGGGAATCTGGTGGAAATCCTGCCAGAACTGCGTGGTCCGGTGATCGATACTTACTTTGTCTATCCAGAGGAATTGCGCAATTCGAAAAGAATTACGCTTTTTAGAGATTTTATTGTCCGCAAAATGAGTCAGGCGCATTAAGCTGCTTTAGTTTAAGTGTTTGAAAATAAATAATAAAAAACTAACCATACGGTCAACTATGCGCTAAACGCATAGCTGCCCTGATTTATTTGCTATGGTGTTTGATAGTGCGACGAGCTAAATATAGCTCATCGACTTTGTTGCGTTGCAGCAAAGTTTCTTCCCCTCAGGTCTTACCTGAGTGTGAGGGTCCCCTTCTCGGGTTGACCCTACGTCTCCCAGACGTGAAGCCTCCCTGTTAAAACTTGCCGGACCCTCGTGGTCCGGTTTTTTTTTTGATTATTCCGACTTAATCCGAAAGTATAAGTCTGTTTTATTACAGTGACTTATGGTGTTCCATGCGCAGGACGCATGGTAGGGGTGATAAAATAAATCTGGTTGTTTCTTTAGAAATTATATAAAACAAGACTCATCTAATGCTGCAGCGCAGTATTAAGCAGATTTTCGGACTTGTTCCGATCTAAGGGCCTTTTTATTGGGTCCTACGTCTCCAGACGTGAAGCCTCCCTGTTATAGACTTGCCGGGCCTTCGTGCCCGGCTATTTTTTTGCCCAGTCGAAATAAAGCTTACGCAGATGCATGGTGATGTCGCCGATAGGCATGGATTTGTCTTCGATTTTGGTGCAGGGACCGACCTTAAAATAATTCCCGGTGCCGAAAATCTCATCAGCCTCGAGCAGTTCCTCAAAGGCGACAGGTTTCTCAATGACCTGATAGTCATTGGCGCGGGCCAGTTTAATGACGCGCTGACGGGTAATGCCGTTCAGGAAGGTGCCATTGGGGGCAGGGGTAAAGAGGGTGCCGTCTTTGACATAAAACAGATTGGTATAGGCAAATTCGGCAACGTTCCCGTTAGGGTCCAGCACCACAGCGGTATCAAACCCTTGATCGGTTGCTTCTTTAACGCAGCGCGCCACATTGGGATAGAGGCAGGAGGCCTTGGCTTCCGTGGGGGCCATATCGCGTGCCGGACGGCGAAAACTGGATTTACAGGCACTAAACCCGGTTGGTTCCGGTAGCGGGGCATCAAAGATGCTGAGGACAAAACGGGTGCTGGCCGGATCAGGTGCAATAAATCCCGCATCCGCATAAAACATGGGGCAGACATAAAGTTCTGACTTGGCAGGGAATTTGGCGACCCCTTCCCATGCGAGTTCTTCTATTTCACGGGCACTTAACATAGGCGCCATCCCCAGGATACGCGCAGAATCGATGGATCGCTGGCAATGGAGGTCAAGATCGGGGACTACACCATCAAACGCGCGTGCACCATCAAAGACGGTGGATGAAAGCCACACCCCATGGGTGCGTGCGCCCATCATTTCTGGATTGCCTTCGGACCATTTGCCATCAAAATATGTCCAGGTTTTGCCGCTACCGACATTTCCCATACGTCTCTCCTCACCTTTGGAATGTTCACTTTTAATGTTGTGATTGTTTTTTCTTTTGTGAAGGATAGCGATTTAAAGTTTTTTTATGCAACTGCTTTTTACGTTGCCTTTGATGATAGCACGTTTCCCAAAGCCGCCGTGCAGACAGAATGGTCCCGGTGGGCAGGGGCGTGAGATAACGCGGAATGGGTCCGTTGAAACGCAGAGTCAGATCAGTCATTTTATTCTCCTTGTAGGAAAATAGACCTAATCTGATTTTTTAATTTGTAAACCCCTATTGGGATGCCCAGATGATCCGGTGAATCCAGACGATCTCATCCATTTCGAAGATGCGGTCTTCATATTCCGGGTTTAAAGACTGCAATTCGATCTTTCTGGCGGATCGACGGCGCAGTTGTTTGGCCATAACTTCGCCTTCAACTGTCTTTACAACTACACGGTCTCCGCGACGGATATTGGCGTTGGGCGAGACCAAAACCTGGTCCCCATCACGAAAGACGGGTTCCATACTTGCGCCTGATATTTCAAGGGCATAGGCATTGGAATCGGGCACATCAGGAAAGGGGATTTCATCCCAGCTGCCCCCTGTTGGATAGCCCGCATCGTCAAAGAATCCTTGTGATCCCGCCTGTGCCAGACCGATCAGGGGGACATTTTTGATGACACCACGCCCACCTTCACCCTGCACGTATCCAATGAACTCAGCTAGGTCTGAATGAGTGGCTTCCAGGATTTTCGCAATGCTTTCTGTACTTGGCCAGCGGGCTTTGCCCTCACGGGTCAAGCGCTTGCTTTTATTGAATGTCGTGGGATCAAGTCCAGCTTTACGCGCAAGGCCGGACGCGGACAATCCGTACTCTTGTGCGAGGCGATCTATAGCGCGCCAGATATCAGCATGTTTCAACATTCGAGCATTATTATAGAAATAAGATCACAATGCTATAGGAATTTATTGAAAACTTGTCATTGACATAGGACAAAATTACTGTATTTAAATGTTCTTGTTGTGTTCTTTTGTCAAAATACACCAGAGAGTATATGAGTATGTCGACTACAAAACGAATTGTTCTGCCCCCCAGCCATGATGTTGAAACTGTTCCTTTTGCTGATGGTGAAGAAGCCTGGTTTTGGTTTTCGCGTTGTCAGGTCATGCGTCTGGATGGCGCCCGCTTTATATCCGGCATGGTTGAAACCCCGAGGCCTTGCAGCCCGGATGATGTGTACCGTGCTGTTATGCGTCTTTATCAGAAACGCCGCATTGAAGGTCAGCATCTGCAGGTGCTTGGCCAATATGGGGAACGGCTTACCCCACCGGATGAATATGTCAGGCAGGAACGCGAAGATGTTCCTTTATGGAAAGAGGCTTTAATTAAACTGGGCGATGCCCTGCAACAGAAAGGAATCGTACAATGAGTACAGCACTGGTTGTCTTTAGCGACAATGCAGGGGTTTGGTGGCTCAAACTCTTGAAACCCGGGTTTCGCCATTGCTTTGTCATTCTGGAAACAGATCGCGGATGTATCTGGCTGGACCCTTTAAGCAACAACTTTACCGTCAAGCTGCTGGAAGGTTATGAACTTGCAGGTCTTTTGAAATGGTATAGGGACCAAGGCATGCGGGTTCTGAAAGTAAATGTGGATACCACCCGGGCGACCCCGCATTGTTGGGCACCGATGACTTGCGTCGAAGTGGTCAAGCGACTGGTTGGTGCACGCGATTGGCGGGTTTTAACCCCATGGCAGCTCTATAAAGCGCTCAATAAGAACAAAAAGAGAATATATAGGAAAAATTACTTGACATTTGGCGCTTAGTTCGTTAGGTTTTGTCTCAGTCAACAGGAAAACTGTGACTAAAGCCCTTCGAGCACGCTCGAGGGGCTTTTTTTTGGGCCAATTTCAGGCCTTCCCCTGAACATTTTAAAAAGGAGAGTCCCATGGGAGGAGTATTTTCATCCCCAAAACCCCCGGCACCCCCACCAGAACCACCTGCACCGCCAGAACCGGAAGATGCAGAACGTGAAGAGCGTCTGAAGAATATGGAACGCCGTCGCCGCGGGCGTCAGGGCACCATTCAGACATCCTGGCGTGGGTTGGAACAAAGTAATGCAATCCCGACATCGGGCAAGCAATTGTTAGGAGACTGATTATGTCGGAATTGACACCAAAAGACGTGCTTGAACGGTTTGAAAAAGCAAAGGAACGTCGCAACGTCTGGGAAAGTCATTGGCAGGAATGTTATGATTTTGCACTGCCCCATCGCACGGGCTTTTTCAGCGGCGGCACACCCGGTGAAAAACGCGCAGATAAACTGTTTGATGGCACGGCCCCGGATGCAGTGGATCAGCTGGCGGCCAGTATGCTGGCACACCTGACGCCGCCCTGGGCACGCTGGTTCGGCCTGACACCGGGACCGGAAGCAGACGAAGCCCAGTTGCAGGCGTTGAATGTGGATCTGGATAAAGCATCCCAAACCTTGCAGACGCATTTTGAACGATCCAATTTTTCCATCGAGATGCACCAGTGTTATCTGGACCTGGTGACCGTCGGCAGTGCGTGCCTTCTGTTTGAAGAAGCCCCACCGGGGGAAGCTTCGGCCTTTCGTTTCACCGCTGTTCCCTTGTCACAAGTGATGATGGAAGAAGGGGTCGGCGGTCTATTAAGCGACACCTTCCGTCGTAGTGAGATCAGCTTTGATCATTTACGTGCCCGTTTCCCGGAAAGCAAACTGCCTGCCGATATGGCTGATCGGGCAAACCGCAATAAGGATGAGAAATATGCCGTTGTGGAAGCGGTGATCGAAAATGGTCCGCGCTTTGACTATATGGCTGTATTGGAACATGGCTATGGTGGCACGGGGGAACCTGTGTTACTGCGCCGTGGTGCTTTTGCCCATTCTCCTTTCATCGGGTTTCGCTGGTTGAAAGCACCGGGGGAAAGCTATGGTCGGTCCCCGGTGATGAAGGCTTTGCCGGACATCAAGACGGCGAACAAGGTGGTGGAACTTGCCCTTAAAAATGCATCCATCGCGGTAACCGGGATTTGGCAGGCAGATGATGACGGGGTGTTGAACCCGGCAACGATCAAGCTGGTACCCGGCACCATTATCCCTAAAGCTGTGGGGTCCGCCGGTCTTACACCATTGCAGTCACCAGGCAGTTTCGATCTGTCTCAGGTCGTGCTGGAAGAATTGCGCAAACGCATTCGTCACGCCCTTCTGGCCGATAAGCTTGGGGCAACGGACAGCAAGCAGATGACGGCGACTGAAGTGTTGGAACGCTCGGCAGAAATGGCACGTATTTTGGGGGCGACCTATGGGCGTTTGCAGGCGGAACTGTTAACACCGCTTGTGGTGCGCGCACTGGCTGTTCTTAATCGCCGTGGGGAGGTCAACAACCTGCGGGTCGATGGCCGTCATATTGACCTGCAATATAAATCCCCGCTTGCCAGACAACAAACCCGCAAAGAAGCCCAGGATATTCTTGCCTGGATTCAGTCGCTTGGCAGTCTGGGGCCGGAAGCTATGGGGTTGATCAACCCGATGAAGACGGCACGTTTCCTTGCCAAGGCCTACGGTGTACCCGGTGAAATCCTTAAGACAGAAGAGGAAATGCAGGAAGCCGAAGCACAGACCGCCAACCCGGCAGCCATGGCCGGGGTGGTTCCCGGTGCTGGTGAAGGTGGCGATATGGGGGAAATCGGTCAGATTGCCCAAAGCATTATGAGTGATCCCAAACAAATGCAAAACCTGATGAAAGGATTAGGAAATGCCCAACCGCAATGAGCCGGGCTGGTCCTGGTTTGAAAAAATGATTGATCATAATGATCAGTCTCAAATGAGTGCAGATGAAGATATGCCCGCCCGTTTTGCCCGCTGTTTCCGTGGGGAAGATGGTGAGGCTGCCTTAGCCCATCTGGCTGAAATGACGTTGGCCCGTCCCTTGGGTGCCAATGCACATAACGGGATTTTACGACATCTGGAAGGTCAACGTTATCTCGTTTCCTACATCATGGGTCTGGTGCGCCAGGGCCGTGAAGCAAACTAACTCTTCAACTTTATCGTATAGGTGAAAAATGAACGAACATATTGAAACAATGACACATGAATGCCCGTCGTATCTGCCGAAGAAATTCTGGGATGCGAAAAAAGGCGAAGCCCGCATGGAAGCGATGGCCCAATCCTATCGTGACCTGGAACGCAAGATCGGTTCTGTCCCGGTGCGCACGCTGCCGAAACATCATTCTGAATATTGTGTGGAATGTAAAAGCGATCTGTTTGGCGTTGATGACGGCATCAACGAACGCATGCATAAAGCAGGCTTTACTCAGGAACAGGTGCAACTGGTCTATGACCTTGCCCATGAAGCGCTGGAACCGATGGTGGCGGAAATTGCAGCTGGCCTGCATAGCCATCAGCAGATCGATCGTTTGTGCGAGAAATTTGGCGGGGAAGACCGCTGGCTGGAAACCGCGCGTCAGCTGCGTACCTGGGGGGAACAGAAGTTCGGCCCGCAGGCGCTGGAAGCCATGGGCAGCAGCTATGACGGCGTCATGACTCTTTATGAAATGATGACCAAAAATGAAAATGAACCCGGCTTCGGCGGGTTTGAAGAAACAGGTGGTCTCAGCAGTGAAGAAGACGTGCGTCGCCTGATGCGTGATCCGAAATACTGGCGCGATCGTGATCCTGCAACGGTGGAACGCGTGCGTGACGGTTTCCGTCGCCTCTATCCGGGCTAAGTGACTGGGCCGCTATCTCTTGTCTTAAAGGGGTGGCGGCCTTTTTCTTTGTGGATTAGGATAGGGCCATGACCTATCCCATTCTCTATAGTTTTCGCCGCTGTCCTTATGCCATGCGCGCACGGATGGCGCTTTACGTCAGCGGTATAACGTGTGAACTGCGCGAAGTGGTTTTGCGTGACAAGCCTGCTGAAATGCTCGCTTTATCGCCGAAAGCCACGGTCCCTGTTTTACAGTTGCCGGATGGTACCGTTCTGGAAGAAAGTCTGGATATTATGCGCTGGGCCTTGGTGAAGAATGATCCGAAAGGCTGGTTGAAAGCTGATGAAGATGAAATCGCGCAACTGATCTATCAGAATGATCATGTGTTTAAAATTCATCTGGATCGCTATAAATATGCTAATCGTTATGATGACGCTGATCCTTTGCTGGAACGGGAAAAGGCCGAAATTGTCCTGCAAGATTTGGATCAACGTATTTCTGCACATGGGCACCTGTGTGGTTATAAACCCAGCCTCGCCGACTACGCCATCTTCCCCTTTATCCGTCAGTTCTGCTTTGCTGATAAAGCCTGGTTCCAATCTTCACCCTATCAATCCCTGAACCGATGGCTGGAAGGTTTTCTGGAAGAGGTGGTGTTCCTGAATGTTATGCCGAAATTCCAGCAATGGCATAGGGGAGATGAGCCGTTGTTGTTTGGGGCACAGGTTTAAAAGTTAATTCTACTGTGATTGTTCCCAACTGTAGGGAGGCTCATCATGGTTGAATTTTTCTTTCAAGTAATTTTGGAACGTTCCACCATTTTGTTTTTCAAAACGTTTAATGTCGGCTTGGGCACGTTCCAATCCTTTGTTTCCTGCACGAATGAGCATCAAGATACCCTTATATTCATCTTTCTCAACACCAAAACCTTTTAGGTAGGCATGTGCCAGAAGATAAATGCTTTTGGGCATGCCTTGGGCAGCGCTTTGAGTAAGATAATCAATGCCCTTTGAGACATCTTTTTCAATGCCGTTTCTGCCATGAATATAGATACGCCCCAGCTCTTCTGTGGCTGGTGGAAATTTAAGGGAATGGGCTTTCAGAAAATAGGACATGCCTTTTTCAATATCTTGAGGAATGCCATAGCCTTCAAAGTATAGAACGCCTGCATCGAAAATGGATATTCGATAGTTTTGTTTTGCAGCCTGTTCGTACCAATAGAGTGCTTTTTCAGCAGACTTTGGGGTTTTAATACCGTCTCTGAAAGACCAGCCAAGCATATGTTGCGAACCCGCATCACCTTGTTCAGCTTTTTGAATGGTGAGTTCGAAATCTTCGCTGAAGTATCTTTCTTTATCAATTTCGACTTTATCTGAATTTCGCGCTGATGCTGCATGCGTAAAGAGAAGGATGAAGCCTACAAATAGAATTTTTAAACATCTCATTTCATTTGCCCATTTTCATTATCAGTACAATTAAAACGTACTATGGACGGTTTAGAAACATTTTGAAAGGAACTGCAATGTCAGATTCAAAGAAAAGAAGGCCTGATCTTAAAAAGAAGGCAAAAGACAAACTTATAGGTGGAGCTATCAAGAAGAAAATTTTTGAATGGGCTTATGGTAAGGACCGGTATGGCATCAATGGTGGAAATATAGGGCCTTTAGGTCCCTCAATAGGAACCAATGGACCGGAAACAACTGGAGAACGAGCAATTGATGAACTGAGGAGTGAGGGCGTACCAGAAAAATATCTTGATTATAATCAGGTCGTCTCAGATGCAGACAACGCCATACGACGTGGGGATAGTCCCGAAAAAGCAATTCGTTATGCAAAGCAAAAAGCAAAAGGCCGTTGGTTGGAGCAGCGGTTTCGGCCTCAAAGAATGCAGTCCCATCAATCAATGAGTAGCCAGTCCGTTCAGCCTGGGATGGTAACGGATATGAGATATCGAGGAGATGATGCGGTGCCATCAAAAGGAAAGAACAATCCACAGGATGTGGTTCTGCCAGCGGTGATGACACCAACAGTTATTGCTATGCGTAAGCAATTGGAAGAACAATTAAAAGGGTCATCTGAAGATGACCTTCAGATTAAACATCCAAAAGACTGGACACAGGAAGAGTTACTGGCAGCGATGAAGGAGCGCGAACGGATCAGTGATCCTGTCATGAAAGATCAAATGTTTCGGCGAGAACGTGAATGGTTTGAAAATGCCTATGGCAATCAGGAAGTCGAATATGATGAAACAGGCAAGATGAAACAGCCGAAGATGCGTGGCCCGGTATATGCACATCCGACACCGATGAAGACAAAGGATGGTCAGGATTTGCACGCTGGAATTTCACAAATTGTGGATCAGGCTATTGGTGGCGTTGGAAGCCCAATCGAAGGCATTAATTTGCCCTTTTATGATGAAGAAAAAGGCGGATGGGTTCAGTTTGATCCAATGACAGGTGGATATAATAAAGTGCCTGCTGGTCCGGCTCAGGAAAAAGGTCGCGAACCTCATCCAACTGATTACGTAAAACTTCCTTATGAGCATATGCAACCGGGGGAAATTGATGAGTCTGTGCCTGTGATTACTAAAAAGGCTCCCGACGTGGTCAAAGGCATTCAATCCGGTCTCAATATGCTGACCAACAAGCAGAACCAGTCACCACTTCCAGGTGCTGTGAAACAGGTGAAGTTGAAAGAAGATGGCGTGGCCGGACCGAAGACATCACTTGGTCTGAAAAAGGCGCTGGTGGAAAATGGCACGGGCAAGGTGGCCGAAGCCGTGGCGATGGGTCAGTTTAAGGAAGTGGTGAAAAAGGCGAAGAAAGAGGGGCCACAGAATTTGGCCGATGAACTCAGCCAAACCTTCTCCCCACTTTTACCGAAGAAGAAATCACCGAAAGATGGTTTTCAGATGGAAGGGCTTGCCTTGCAGGATACGCTCAATGATCTGGGTGCCGGGCTGAAAGACGATGGCATTGTTGGGCCAAAAACCACCGATGCTTTTACGCAGGCTGCGAAAAAAACCGATGAAGACGACCTGATCAATCGTTTTGCCTACAATATGGGTTTTAACTTCTAAGAGGATTTTTTTTGTCCTCGTTCGCAGGCGGGGCAGACGGGTATAATTTCACCTGCCCTCGCGTACTGGATGAAACCATTTTTTTTCAATTAGAGAATATCTTTAAGTTTTCTTCTCGAAGGCAGCCGCTTTTCAGGCCAAGATCCGTTTTCATCACGTCTCTCCTTTTGAACATCTATGGAAGGAGGAGGGCGGTTTTGGACTGACTATTTCATTTCTTTAGGAATTAAGTTTTTCTCAATATGAAGTTTAGCGATTTTGTTGCCAAGATCAGCCGCCTCCTTGATGAGTTTTATGGCTGTTTCTTCGTCCGTTGGAGCGCATTTTGAGTTTTTCCCGAGAAGCTTGCCAATTTTAAAATATCGTTCGGATTGTGGGTGCTTTTTCAGCCAGTTGTTGTTTATGGCTTTTTCTAACCAGAGCTCACTTTGGGTTTGAGACTTATTGGTGCCAATGCCTTGTCTGTAGTAAATGGCCAATATGACTTGAGCATGATAAAGGCCTTTTTCTGCGCTGGTTTTCATGTTGCTGTACGCATTTCTGTAAAAACGGCTGTTTGATGCGCGTTGATAATGCCAACAGGCGAAGTTGAAATATGCATTTGCACTTTGTGAAACTTTGAGTGCCGCTTGATGCCAGTAATTAGCACTTGGATCATCGGGGGGGAGCGTCTTCGCGTATTCTTCAAAAAAGCCCTTGTAGCCGAGGAATGCTCCCATTTGGGCGACCTGTTGTGCAGCATTTGGGTCATGAAGGACCAATTCATAATACCTGCTTAGAAGTGCCTCTTCTTGATCATTCGTTGTCATTGTTGTGCAGCTTGTGATCGTAAGCAGAAGTATAGCAATCAGATAAGTTTTTAGATTTTTCATTTCACTACTCACCACTTAACTAAGGAGACTATTATGTCGAATGTTCAAACACAGCAACAAACTTGTACTCAACAAGACAAAGATGAGATTACACAGCTTGAAGAGGATTTAAAAGATGTTAATCATGCCTATGGTGTTACTAAACAGTTAGCCGCGAAATATTATTTAGACTGGGAGGAGTTGAAACAGGAATATCAAGAAGCCAGTGATCCTCAGGAGAAAAAGGCAATTAAACAGGATATGGATGCGGCTAAATCTGACTACGATAATGAAGTTTTGGAACTTAATAGGCTGACACGTGAAAAAGATGCAATTAATAGTAGACTAAGCGTGTTGTACAAGAAATGTGGAACCAAAGTGGCTAGGTTCTGTTGACAAAGTGCTTTACCCAAACCCGAATTGATGTGACCTGAACGAAGCCGAGAAAGCTTAACATCGTTTTGTCA
>NZ_JAWLVJ010000021.1:0-81116 GCF_033100395.1 Terasakiella sediminum
AACATTGACGCGGGGTGGAGCAGCCCGGTAGCTCGTCAGGCTCATAACCTGAAGGTCGTCAGTTCAAATCTGGCCCCCGCAACCATAAAAACAGGGTCCCCACCGGGGGCCCTTTTTTTATGTTTACGGAGGTACCAGATTCTGAACTGTGCGGAATGCCCGAATAGGGCGGATTGCCAGTTCGAGACATATAGCGCGGCGGCGATTTCTGGACTTTTTTGAACTACTTTCTGGACAGAAAAAGCGTTAAAAAACGCTTTCCCCGACATATCTTCTAACGCCTTAATTGGAAATAATCAGCTCCTTTGCCTTGTGGCTTTGGTTTCGGCTGATCGAATAATTGAGGCTCACTTCTTCGATATCGAACTGGTCAAAGATGGACCGGACTTCTGGCGTGTCATTGATGGACAGGATGAACCGACCTTTGATATTGGCCAACTGATCAGCAATCTTTTGGAAATCATCTCGGTAGAAGACATTCTTCCCATAGTCTGTTTCACAGCCCCAGTACGGGGGATCGAGATAGAACAGGGTACCTGGGCGATCTATGCGGGTGATGAAGTCCTGATAAGGCAGGCACTCAACACTAACATTTGTCATGCGATGATGAAGCCGTTTCAACATGGGCTGTAAGGTGGTCAGGTTGAAGCGCGCAGAACGCCCCGGAGAGACACCAAAGCTGTTGTGCTTCGGCTGGCCACCAAAGCAAGTCCGTTGCAAATAGAGAAAGCGCGCTGCGCGCTGTAGCTCGGTCAATACATCTGCGGGACATTTTGCCAAGCGCTCGAATTCGCGGCGGGACGAAATGAAGTATTTCATATAATCCACGAAATAGCTTTCGTGTTGCTGGACCTGACGGAAAAGATTGTAAATGTCATCGTTAATATCGTTGATATATTCAGCTTTCACCGGATTGGGACGGCGTAAAAACACGCCACCCATGCCCACAAAGGGTTCTGCATAGGTTATATGTTTGATTTGGTCGATACGCTCGATCAGGCGGTTTGCAAGGTTGCGCTTGCCCCCAAGGTAAGGGGCAAGGGGTAAGACAGGATTATTTGTGTTCTTTGTCATGTGTCACACTCTGTTGTGGATGCTCTTGGGCATTCAGGGTGTGAGGCTCAAGGGCCTTCTTGTGGTTAAGGGTACCGCATCGGGAACATTTGATTTGCACTTCGGCTGTTTCCCCGACTTTTCCTAAAAGTTTTTGGCATTTGCCACAGCGGAAATTCTCCATTTGTTAATAAATCTATCCGATATTAGCCCCGCTCGATCGGGCAGGCGGGGCGGCTTTAGTCGTGAGAGGTCCTTTCTCTCGGTTCAGGATGTTGGCGCATCCTGACCCCCGTCAATTATTCAGGCGGGGGAATTAAAATCCACGCAGTTTCTTCTTCATCCCATTTATGACCATTCCCATCATCGGGGTACGGTACAGGGGATTCCCACTGCGCTGTTTCTTCGTTTAAGACCCAGCTCTGATATGGCTTGGGAGGAATGAATGCATCCAGAATAAGATCGTAAGTGAAACCTTTTCCGGCAAAATTTTTGCGGATTGTCCCGTTAAATGACGTTTGCAACCACGTTCCACCACCAAAGAAATCTTCACACCACTGTGCGCCTTGTGCTTCATGTTCGTCGCTAACTTTAACAACACGAACGACCGTATAATCTTCATCAATTTCTGCAAAATGAGCCATCTATTTGAACCTGTATCGTAGAATAACAATGCCACTGCCGCCTTGGGCGGGTCCGTAAGAGGATAGGCAACCGCCACCACCGCCACCGCCAGTGTTGGTTTCGCCGGGGGTTGCGGCAGGACCACCATAAGCATATGCACCTGCCCCGGTACCGCCACCGCCTTGACCGCCTTGGGCTGGGTTATTGGGGTTTGTATAGTAGTGAGCACCACCGCCGCCGCCGCCTGCCCGATATACAGCGGCACCAGTGATTGTCGATTCAAGGCCATCACCGCCATCACCCGCCACGCCACGGCTGCTGGTCGAGCTTCCGCCAACTTGGCCAGCACCACCACCGCCGCCACCTTGACCATCGTCTCCCGCCGTGTCGTATCCATAGCCACCGTCCATACCTTGACCAGGAGTAGCCGAACCATGGTTACTTGGATACTGATAATGGGGTTGGCCACCACCGCCTGATCCACCGTCCCCGGTTGATGGATTAGCAGCATCAGGTACACCGGGTCCACCACCTGTTGAGACAATACCATTAAACGAACTATCAGAACCTTGTGACCCCGCAGCGCCCCCCGCACCAACAACAACTGGATAAGTCACTTTGTTAAGAGACATAACGCTCTCAGGGGCATTATTCCCCCCTGAAAGGTCACCAATACGGTTGGTCCGATACCCGCCAGCACCGCCAGCACCGCCGTAGCTGTTAGTGCCGCCACCACCGCCTGCAATGACCAAGTATTCGACGGTATCGTCCGTGCCCACATGCAGGACTTCAAAGGTGTCTGAAGCCAAGAAGGTATGGACTTTATAATCGCCATCTTCTGTGACGGTTCCGCCGATTGCTTCGGTGAATGTAATTCTGGGAACTGCACGAATTCCAAGGTTTAAGATCGCAAGGCTCATGATGTTAAATCCCCAACGACAGACCAGGTGTTTGCAGCAACTTTGGTAATTGACCAAATAGCATACTGCCCACCGCTGATTAAGCCTGCCCGGCTGTAAAAGGTAATTCCAGCACCGCCCATTGTCACCAACCCGGCACCAACTTGCTGAAAGGCGATGGTGGTCCCAATGGGAAAATCGGTTGTTGCGTCGACCGCAATGGACAAAGCCACCGGATCAGAGTTATCCAGAAGAACCAATGCTTCTGCATCAGCCAAAACAGGCGTATATGCCGTGCCGTTTTGAAGGTTGATTGTCGTAACCTTACCTGCCGCGATGAGTGTTTGGATGGCTTGAGCAAGCTGTGTGGTGTTGCCGTATTCAGCATCAATGCCTGCGGCGGTTTGCACATTGATAATTTCTTTCATGGGGTGAACCCATGCATCAGATAACACAGGCGTACCTTCTGTATTGGTATCAGCGTCGCCGTCGATGTAAATATCGTCAGTCCGACCCTTGCCTTTTACAAAATCCATTTTTTATGTTCCTTCATAGCTCATAGTGACTTTTTGGTCTGAATGGCAGGCTTTTTTAAGCACGCATTCCAAATCATCGGCTCTTCGAATTGTTAGTAGTTTTTCGCCCCCTGTAGATTGGCCTGACCGAAAATATGTGACACGAGGTCCTTTGACTTTAACCTTGCGCCAAAGGCGCATTTCATGTCCGCCGCCCACACGGTCACCTCCGCAGGAAATCCCACCAACAAAAGGCTTATGATTTACAATTTCAACGTCATAGCCCAGTTCAATGCACATCTGTTTCACTGCATGAATGTTCCAGCTGCCAACGCGATCTAGCTTTTCATTCAAAATTTTGAGACGTTCCTGTTTCGTCAAATTTCCTTGATGCGCACATTCAGGTAATCCGGCTTCTTTCTCCCACTCCGGCAACATCAGGTTTGCTTTTTTAGGGTTGGCTTCGGCCTTTAATGTATCAATCAGAATGTCTTCAGATGAGAGTTCCTTAGACATTGCTTCAATCATACCGTCACGATTAGGTGCGCCTTCAGGGGTAAATGCAGCCCCTTGAGGTAGTGAACCCTTGATCGCGTTTTTATAGTCATCAGGGGTACGTGACATCAGACTTGCTCCACCACAGTAACATTGCGAACAACCGCAATTTCATTGACGGCACATTGGATATTTGAGCTATCACCGATAAGTTTATGCTTATCCTCGCCAACAGTGTTGGAAACTGAAGAAGTGATCCAGCTCCAATCAATCAGTCCAGCAGGAACGGCACGTTTACGAAGTTCTTTTGCAACAGATTTTTTGACTGCCGCTAAAGTGTCAATATCATTTGGTTCCAGATATTCAAATTCTAAATCAATGTATTTAGCTGACATCAAAACAACAGGCACATCCGGGATCGGCGCGCCAGACCATTGCCCTGTGATCGGATTGATATGACCTTCCACATGAGATTTCACTTGATCGCGCAGCTCATCAGTTGGAAAAGGACCGTCCGGTTCATCATAGGCCATAATGCGTAAAGTACATGTACCAAGCCCCATGGCACGAGGATAAACCCACACATCTGAAACACCCGGAATCATCTTGGCCCAGACAACATAATCGGCATCGTTTCCGCCCATTGATGGGTTAGCTCGACGATAAAGCAAACGTGAGCGATGCGCTTCCTTATCTTCTGCTGGGCGACCACCTGTGATCTTCTTTGAAACAACAATCTCTGAAGAAACACCGACAGTGGTTTGGGCAAATGACAGCTTTTCATCCACAGCGAGATTGCTGTCAAAACCACCCTGAACAGCGGTAATCGCAACAATACCCACACCTCCATCGATGGTGACAGCGGCATCGGTTGTATAAATCATGCCGAGTTGATGTTGAAGCACTGTGCCTGCTTCAATCGTAATACCATCAGTGCCGGAAAAAGTGACTTCTCCCTGTCCTTTGGTTTCTGGGTGGCGAGGCAAACCCATCTCAATACCTTTTTCAATCAGATGGTCATCATCCATTGTAGCGATATTGATTTGGTCTTTTTCGTAATCCAGACGGCTATGCAGATCATCTATTTCGGCGGCTACTTCAGCCGAAACCGCGCCTACATTACTTAAACGCCCAGGAACACTTTTGAGTTTTAAGCCGGTTGCCATATTGGTGCGCAACCGAGCTTCTCTTTCTTTGAGAGATGTCTTAGGCCAAGGCATTAATCTAACTCCTTAATGAAGTATTTGTTGTTTTGAAGATCGAACAGAATTGAGAAGCGGCGCTGTTCGTCACTTTCTTTCAAATACAAGATGAGTTCAGCATCCAGTCTTCCCCGACGAGAAGCTTTTTCACAGGCAGCGCGCACCTTGGAAACCGAAGCGGCTACACCATCCTCATCGTTCACCATCCACGCACAACAATTTTCCAGCATTTCAGAAACTTCATAGGGAAGTTGTGCCGTGATCTTGCGTTGTCTCAGTGTCCAAATCAGAGAACCGTCGGCTGGTTTTTCTTCGTCGGTCAGCGCCGATGACCAGTGGCCTTTACGATCTTCGCCTGTCGGCAAAAGACCTTCTGGGGCAAGGCCATCGCGTCCAATGGAGTTGATAACTGCTTCCAAGAGACCTTCACTGATAACAAGATCGGTGCCATCTGTTTCAAAATCAAAAGCACCGCTGGAGGTATTGATCATGGCAAAGTCCATTCTTCATCCCTCCCTAAATATGTTGTCGGAAGAATGTTATATGTGGTGCCTGAGATTTGACCGATGGTCCAGCTGTCCACATAGTTTGTGTGCCAAGTTTGACCATGGCCATTCACATCCCATGCAAAGCTGGTCTTGGCATAGACCTCTACCTCATCACCTTCCAAGCGCAGTTTTTTATTTGCCTTAACTATGATGTCATCTGACAAAATATTGATGTATTTAGGCGCTGTGATATCCATCCCTCCGTCTTTTTTTAGATGGATGCGCTGACCATAAGGCGACCACAGGATAACTTCCCCGGCCTCACAATCAGGTTGCTTACGTGGATCGCATACCAAAGCAAAAAGGTGGCTTCTTTGACCCAGCAGAGAGACAAGAAAACTCTTGGCGCTACTCAGAGGGTAACTGGTTAGACCGAACTGTTCAAAGAGTTCAATTTTGTCGGAGCCATCACCATACAAACCGGAAACTTGGATGCGCCGGATTTGGTCAGCATCTTTTTTATAGACGTGAGTGACCTCCCCTCTGGAAATCAGGGCGCGAATACGGTTTTTGATGTCATCAAGGGGTTCTCTGATCCATTCAGGAAGCATTCCATCCTCCCTCATCTTTTTCAGGTTCAGCGCGCAGCGTGAAAGCTTTCGGGTCTGTGACCGTTAGTAATGTTTCTGCTGCCTGTTTTTCACTAACGCTGAATACACATTTCTTGATCAAGCGAATTTGGTTGGTACCCTCCAGATCATCTTGAACAGGCACTTCCATATTGATATCCCAAAGTGGAGCTTCTTTACCTTGTGACCAGTCGGCGACGGGGTAATCAATAGTTTGACCGCGTCCTGCATTAACAGCTGCCATGGTTATAGCCAATTCAGTTAAGCCGTCTTCATCTTCAGGTTCGTCTGCGATGATGACTTTTGGGCTATAGAGTTTTACACCATGATCTTTTGCTCTACCTGTGACTTTTGTGTGTCCTTCAGAAGCCCAATCCTGTCCGTTGTTCTGGCTCATCACAATATATTCGCTGTTGCGATTATCTAATGAGTCGTCCAGATCACATCCCAAAACATTGCCACCCTTTCCATGGAGTAATCGGGCAGATGAACGACTTGCTGATAAGGCAGTTGCCAAAACCAGATTGCCCAGGCGGTTGGCAAAGTACAAAAGCCCACGATGACGGCATACTCGTTCAATCGCGCGGTTGGCTGTTTCACCCGGCGTGAGGGTGAATTTTTTGAAAGGCTTGTTAATTTCAGGTGCGAGATTGATGACGGAAATACCAAATGGTCTGCAAATATCCGAGATGATTTGCTCGGGCGTTTGATTAACCCATTCAGCCGGATCGCGAAGCACACCGCTCTTGAACAATAAAGCTGTGCGATCCTTTCCTGAGACGTTTAAGGTAAAGCCATCTTCATCGGTTCTCAAACGACGGCGACTGATAAAGCCGGTTACAACCGTCTCATTATTGAGTTTCAGGACACATTCATCATTCTTGCGTACTTTCGGCAAGCCCACACCGTATACTTGATCTGGCCAGTCCTGAGTGAGTTGCAACGTGAACTCGGAGAAACACGCATCCATGGACAAAGTGGCTTTCGCATCTTGCCAGCCTCTGTACTTCATGCCGTTCACATGCAAAGTGATATCGCTCATCTGGATACTCCTTTCTGATAAAGGAGTGGTGTTTCAGAGGGAACAAAGGATGGATGTTTTACACCGTTGCGCTTACCGATCTTGGCGGTATGATCAAGGGTCCCGTTAAGACGATAGGCCAGAACTCGCGCTGTTTCACTGGCGCGGGTGGTGTAGACTTCTAGTGTTGGCAGTTGAGTGCGACGTTCATTGATGTCTCTAAAAACAGCAGTTCGAAGGTTGCGTAATGCAGATTGGCGCGCAGATTGTTTTTGTGGATCGGAGCTGGCGTTGAAATAGACCGATTCAGCAACCGCACCAGAGATTGCATCACGAAATGCCATAGCTTGGTTCAGGTTTTCAAAATCGACTTCAGCAATAATTTTGGCTGTCTCGATCGTTGTCGCATCAAAGAAAATCTGAGCGAATGTTTCATCCAGTTCTTTTGTTGAATTGGTAACTGTGCCGCCATGAAACTGGCCTGAGACGGGATCTCGTCTAGGCAACAAAATCAGGCTGGAAAATGACTGTTCATCATCCTTGAAAGATGACCACAGACTTTGAGTGTTCGGCACCAAATAAGCAGTAAGAGCCCGCAAAATACTTTGTGGATTTTGAGTGTAACTGGTAATCCGTCGAACTGTTGTAAATGCTGTCTGAACAAACTCGGTGGCACTTCCTACCATTTGGTCGGCAGAACGAATGACCGATACGTCAACAGAAGATAGGGATTGAGTGAAATCACCACGCAAAAGGCCGCTGCCTTGTTGGAAGGTTTTGCTGATCCGGTTAAAGCTTTCGACAAGCTCATCCTGCGGGACGGTTTCTCCATCTTCCAAAGGAAGTTCATAAGCTTCCAGAACGGCTTCTTCAGCAGCGAGACTGGCAGTAATAACCGCAGCTTGTGTATCCACACTGGCAGTTAGACCTCGTTGAGGTCCAGCCAAAACAAAGGTTACAACAAAGTCAGCAACATTCAGTTCAGTGAAATCTTCGTCATCACGGACAGAGAGAATTTGAACAGTTAATTGACCGCGTGTCGGATGGGTCAGACGGCGAGGGCCGATCCGGTCAAACACTTCTTCCAGTTCACGACGGCGTTTTAATGCATCCTCACCCAGAACAAAGATTTTCATTTCAAACTGGGGGTTCTTCAGTCCCATGTCAGTGACTTGGCTTTCACTACCAAAAGGAAAGGCCTTCTCATCTACACGGTGATCGCTTCGGCGCTGCGAGGATGCGGTGTGAAACGGTACGCCATCAATATCACCTTGACGGTATTGTCCCATATCGATCATGGCGCACCACCTTCCAATCCACCATATTCGCTATGCGAAACCGCAAAACGACGGCTGGATTTTTGAGCAAGGGCGCGTGTATTCTCGTTCAGAGCTTTAGTATGGTCTGACATAGCGCTCTTGAGTTCGGCGTTGTCTGTGGTGGATTTATCGCCCTTGTCTCCGAAGAAAGACGAATAGAGTGATTCAATTGCTTCACCGCCAAAATAAGACCCGGCAATTCCACCAACGGCACTTCCCACTGCCGCACCAATGGGGCCTGCGAGCATACCCGCCATTGCCCCCAGTTTGGCTCCAGCCAGTCCACCTGCAATCATACCGCCTGATGAAACCAGACCTTTGGTGTCGCCATCCAAAGCCGCACTTCCTAGCTGATAGGCACCGAGAGCTACAGTGGCTCCCGGAATAATTCGACCTGCGCGACCTGCTAGGCGGCCCAAGGAGGCGAAACGGCCACCGCGTGAATTCAGTTTGCGTTTTGAGTTGCGCGCGCCTTCAGAGGTCATTGATCCTCCGAAACCAGCAGGCCAGTTTGTGACCAAAACGGGTTGGGCGGCTGCCGCATTCAAGGCCTTAGATGCGCTGCCGATCGACGTAGACTTACCGCGCAAGCTCGAAAGCATCCTAACACCTGCTGCCGTCGTGCGAACGGCTTTGTTCACCGCCCAAATGCCCGCAGCGGCAGTGACGCCAGTAGCGGCTGCATTGAACAGTATATTGAGCTGATCGGCATCCAGATCGTTGATTGCATCCGATAGAGATTGAATCGGCCCAGCCATCTTACTATTGGCCAAACGTGTTCCGGCAGCGGTTAGTGTATCAATGCTGCCAGAGAGGGTTTGTGTTTTAGACGCTGCGTCTTCAACAATCTTGGTGCCGGTTACCTGTACATCCATGAATTGCTTCAGGAGATCAAGCTGACCGTTATCCTGATAATCGGCACCGAGGGTTTTTAACGCCTTTTTGGCTTCGTCACCGAACAGCGTTCCCCATCTGGTCATACGACCTTCAGACCGTTCCATGATGGACTGAATGATTGTGTCCAAGCTCAGGAAGACTTCACGGCCTTCAGCAGCGGCCCTGGGATCAAAGACGGTGATACCTTTTTTCTCAAGAGATTTCCCCTTAGCGGCGATCTCATTGATTAGTGCCTGAATAGCCGTGGAGCTTTCAGCGGCGCTATCGGTTGCCATTTGAGTTGTCTGAGCCATCGCCCCCAGAACTCTGACAGCTCCCATCCCTTTTTGACCCATGGCAGCAAGAGAGGCCATGAGTGGACCTGATTCTGCGGCAAGGTTTTGAAATGTGAAAGCACCGTCTTTACCCTGTTCAATCAGCAGCTCCAGAGCCTTGCGTACTTCATCAGGTTCGGTGACGTTCAGCTTTTTAAGACCAGCAATTACTGCACCGATATGACGGCCTTCTGCTCGAACGGCGCGAATGGCAAGACCCATGTTTTGGATATTGCCTTGGGCAAGTTTCAGATCGCCTGTTTTTTCTATAATAGCATCCACACCAGCCATCAACTGGGCAGGATCAATGCGGATGTTGCTATCTTGAGACGTGTCGAAAATGGTCTTGCGAAGCACGTTAACCTGATCTTTGGTCAGGCCAGCTTGAACTTCAATGTCTTTAAGCTGATCTTCAAAGGTCATGACACCGCGCGCAGCCCATGTGGTGGCTGCGGCAGTTACCAGACCCGTATATCGGTTGCCGAGGTTATCAATACCATTCGACAAGCCAATAGATGCCCGTTTAAGGGATGCAAAGCTTCTGGCACCTTGGGAGGTGAAATCCTTGATGGCACGACCAAATCGTTTGGATTGTCCAACGACATTTCCAAATAAATCTAACTGTACCTGTGTGTCAAAATCACCCATTGTTCTTTAGCTTTGCAAGTTTATTGGCGTATCGAACCAGCTTGTGAATTGGCAGTTCTCTGAGATCGGTTAAAGACGTATTAGTTGCTCCAGCAATAGCCAAAATCATTGTTTCGGTTTCAAGTATGTCCCGGCGGTAGACCCAACCAGCTACCCAACCGGGACACAACCGTTCAAGAAGAATTAGGGCGCGCACCGTCTTCGGCGGTAGCGCCTTCTTCTCGCCCCCCGGCTTCTTTCTCCCGGCTGGCATAAAGACCATCAATGATGGTGGCCTGATCTACAATTTTTCGATAATCGCCTTCCGAACAGCTACGAAGATTATTGTAGGGGACAGGGCCTTGGAACTCTTGTCCGTCATCTGCAATCAGTTTTTTGATCTGACGGCGAACGCGGTGTGCCGTAATGCGTTGTTCAGACGTAATGACAATCGGTTCGTTCTTTTCCGTTAGCCGGATTTCTTCAGCTTCGTCCACCGCGTCCATACACTGGCCTGCATTGATGACATCCATGACCAAGGTTTTATAGACGGTTTCACCAATTTTAATTCCGTCAAGAAGTGTCACTTCATGCATCACGCTTTCTCCGCTTTGCTGCCGACAAACTTAACGCCTGAATACAAGGCTTCATCGCCATCGGTGAGTTCACCTTCATCTTCCATGGTTGCTTTTGAGATGACCCAGCCTTGACCGGAATCTTGATCTTCAAAAACAATGCTTACGATTTTTCCGTCTGCAAAGGCTTCCAAATCGGTACCGTTGGTTGGAACGATGTCGAGTGTAACTTCGCTCATATTGACGACAGCGCTTGAACCAACAAAACCTCGCCAGCTTTTGCGCGCTTTACCAGTCTTAAGGCCACGTTTGAGTTTTGCTGATCCGGGAACGGATTCAAACTCTTCACCTTCAGCAGTGATGGTTGCGGTGCCAAAAATATCGGACATGTTTCTTCCTTTCTTAAATCAGGCGGAAGGCAGAGCGAACTGCCAACTGGTGAAGCTGATCCATTGGGCGCGGTTGATCGAATACATCCAAACGACCGCGTTTCTGAGTGTTCTTGTTGGAAAGGATGTCAGCCTTGTAGCCTTCAAAATCATCCATAATTCCGGCATCGTCATACATAAGGTCATAATGGATGAGGAAATGCCGGATCGCAGCTTCAGGTGACATGATGCGCGCTGCTCGACTGCGGCGCTTACCACCTTCTTTCTGAAGTTTGTGTCCAGGGAATTTAGTTTGAAAATAATTGATGACCGAGCGACGGTAGTAGCTCATTTGCATGACAGTGTTGAGGCTTTTGTAAGCTTCATCTTCTGCACCGGAAGCCGTCATGCCATAGGAGGTTACGGCACGCTGAATACGGACTTTTTTATCGCCGCCAACTTTCAGTGTGGAGACACCGTTCCCCAGTAGGCTTTCATTTTCGTCACCACTTGTGCGTAAACCCAAAGGCGCACCATAGATGCCAATCAGTTCCATATCATCAAAAGGAACAGCAGGGTCTGTGGCACCAGAATACATGATGTCAGCCGCAAAACTTGCTGCAATCGCCCAAGTGGGAGAACGTGAATGCAAGCCAGCGTTGATCGGAACAATGTTTTGGGAGTTTCGAGTCAAGGCCCATGTGTTAAGGGCAGCGACACCAGATTTCAAGGCACAGAAAGCACGTCCATCATTTGCAGACAGAACCCCCCAGCGTTCATCCAGCTCTGCGCGAAGCACTGTCATGTTTGCTTCGTCAGTATATGGGTTCACGAATCCTTGATACTGAGTGAGGTCATCCAGTGTATCAATGGCATCTGTCAGATCGGGGTTTCCAGTACCGCCATTAAAACCAACAATAGTTGTTGTGATGCCGGGAACGTCCTGATCGTCGCTGTGATAGCGAGTGAAAACATTCAGATCATTGCCTGTTTCTCCCTTCCATTTGCAAGTCAACGTCAGGACCTCGCCAACAACGGATGCAGTCACTTGTGAGGAAGGATCGTTATTGATGATAGTCGCCAGACGCCCTGCAATACTGCTTGCGGTTTCGGCTGCTGTGACACCCAACTGATAGCGTTTTTCACCAATATAAAGCAGGAAGGTGTTTCCACGACTTGCAGCACCCGCCAATGTAACAGTCGCACTGGCTTGGTTACCGGCTACATTTTCAGCCAACGGAATGATCAACAGTTCCTGATGTTTGTTTTTCTTGCGAAAAGCCTTGACCATATCGGTCAGCATTGCATCCGCTCCAAAGAGCGTTTTCGCCTCATTGCCGATAACATGATAAATCTGATTGACTGAAGCTTCAGCCCCAGTGCCCAATTGCCCCCACATGACGGTACGCTGTTTGAATACCGGCAGGCCGTTCAATGCCAGAGAGGGGTCGATCTCCATATAGATACCCGGCGTCCAGATATCGATCGGCATTTCTGTAAAGCTAATTGCCTCACTCATGGTCTATTCCTCTTCCTTGGCTGATAGTTTGTCGGTTGCTTCAGCTTCGGCCTTTACCTTTTCCCAAGCGTCATCACGCTCAGTGCCGGAAAGCTTCAGACCGAGATCATTTTCAATGTCTTTCAGGGTCGGTGCCTTTGCTGAATTTTCTGCAAAGGCATTGCGCAGGTAAGACTGCAGTTGATCTTCTGCCGACTCTTCCGAAATTTCTTCAACTTTCGGAGGGTCGGTTTCTTTGGCCTCACCATTGCGAATGAAACGACGATAGAAACGGTTGTTGGGAACCCATGCCCCTTCCTTGCCGATCGGTTGCTTTGTATCGGGGTGGTCAATCGTCATGCCCTCTTCAGGCATGATGTACATCATTCCATCCATTTAAACGGACTCCTCTTGTTCTTTATCTTGAACAATTTCGCTGTTCAGTGATTGGGTATCGGTATTGTCAGCATCACCGAGTTTCGGTTTGGTTGAGTGATAGAGCGTCAGGAAGTCATCCAGATCACCATCAACGGCACGATCCCAGATGAACCGACAAGTGAAAGCGACGCTGTAGATCGCCAGATGTTCGTCATTGGCTTTGGCGTTAAACAGGTTTGCTACCCGACCCGGCGCTAACGCTCTGGACACACCTTCTGGCTCCAACCCTTCAAGGGCAGAGATTGAAAACATGATCAATTCGTATGCGCCAAGAACCTTGCCTCCACGCGCTCCTTTGCGGGCGGCTTCCTGATGCATGCTTTTAGCACAAGAGATCACGACAAAACTGGCTTCATAATCAATTGAACCATGACGCATTTTTTTCTTGGGCGTCATCCCGGCAAAAACAATCCAGATCGCAGGAGCTTTCTGAGCAGCATCCTTCAGGAATTCATCTGTTAACTCGCCGCCATAACTTTCTGCCTTAACTTTGAAGGCGTTGGTTTTAGCCAGTTCGTTCAGCTTATCTGTCATGGCTGTTTCAATAGGACCGATCATGCGAACGCTCCCGTTCTGGCTGCGCGTACAAAATCAGCGATTTCGCCACGGATCATTTTGGTGGTTCCGTCATCAATGCCGAGGATTGGGCGTGCCGGAATAGTGACCTTGCGTGCAAAGACCATTTTGCCGTCGATTTCAAAGGCAAGAACCTTGGCATTCTTCGGTTTGATGACAGCGCCAAACTGATGCGTTTTTACATGCTGCTGGTTGGAACCATGTTTGACAGTGCTGCCTTCAACTTGAGAGTTAAAGCTGTCGCGTGTGATGCCGCTATCAACAAGAATTTGACCACCACGGTTTGTCTTTTCCCATGGAACGCCTTCTGGGCCTTTACCTTCACGAAAGCGGGTGTTGGTTTCGGTCGTAAAACCCATGCCGATCGCCTCCAGCAAAAGGTCGGTCTCAGATACGTTTGACAGAAACCTTTGTACCTGTGCGCCCATGCGCCCCAGTTTGGAGAAATCGACTTCAATGCTGGCACTCATTTAAACAGCTCCCCGGAATTGAACTTTAAGGGGGCTGCCTGAAAGACAGGACCACTGGCAGATTGCAATCTCTTAGCCGAAAGCATGATTTCATCCTTGGCGATCTTTTCCAGAAGTTTGACAGCGTTGTTGTAGCGGTCTTTCACTTCTTCAGTCGCTTTACCCGCGTGAAGCTTGAAACGGGCAATATCACAGCAAACTGGAATAAGTGCGGGTTGCGCAACCGTCAAAGGAAGTACGTAAATGCTACCAACATGCAGATCAATCTCTGTGGAGGCATCATCAAGGGCAGTTTGTAAAACAGCATCATTGATAACTTCAGCATGCGGATCGTCGGCATTGGTCAGTTCAACCAAGTCCAAATCCTTGAAGCGTTGTTCCATTGCTGATTTATCGGCATATGCCATTTTACAAATTGTCCTTTAATAAGCGCAGTGCGCCCCTCACATTTATTCTCGGTAAATGGAGGGGCGACTTCCTTGTGGTCTCATGTCTGGCAGAGCCGGATGACAGACACTCAAAGACCGGTTTCAGGGTGGTTTATTCAGTTGAGGCCTCTGCCTTTACTTTTTCCCAAGCAGCATCACGTTCAGAACCGGACAGTTCCAGACCAAGGTCTGCTTTGATGTCTTTCAAGTTCGGCGAGTTGTTCGGCGTTTTGGCATAGGCATCACGCAGATAGGCCATCAGGCGTTCTTCATCGCTTTCCTGACCTTCCATTTCGGAAAGGACACCGAGCTTGATCAGCTCGGCGGCGTCATCAGGTGTCATTTCAACGATGTTGTCATCACCCGGCTTTTTACCTTTGGCGGCAGGTTTGTATTTTTTGCCGTCATGTTTCAGGTTACCCAGAACTTCATATTTCTTCAGTTCAGACATTTATTCACCCCTTAAGTTTGTGATGCTTGAGCATTTTGCAGAAGGAAACCAGCAGCGGAGGCGACACCAATTTCATTAACATATTCGCCAGCGCGAACCAGCACGCCACCTTCAACGCCCATATCGACATTGACAGTGCCTGCGATCCGTTGTCCATGGCGGGCAGTGAAGCCAAATGTGACACCGCCAATTTGAGGCGTTGCCGTGCGATCAATGAAGTGACCAGCAACAATATTGTCCCAGACGAAATGATAAGTCGCATTCTGACCAGGGCGATTGATATTGATCCGGCCTTCACCGACAATCACCTTTTTGACTTTGAAGAGTTTAGCCAAATCTTCTTCTGTCAGGACACCGTCGGCGTTGATTGAGCGCCCGACTTTTTTCAACAACTGCGGATGCACCGTTAGGGTGTCAAAAATATTGGACCCGAACACCAACTGATTAGGGCGCATCAAGCAAGATCGCATCATGTCCTTGATTGCTTCGTAAGGTTTCGATGCGGGATCGCTGAACATATCCGACCCGGAAAGTGCCTCGACCAAATTTGGGCTATAGTTTGCCGGATCGCTCACAAAGGCATGGCAACGAACTTCACGATCCAATTTGATGATGTTGGTTGAAACACCGACAGCTTGAGCTTTGGGGTCCCAGCCACGTTTTTCAGCAGCCTTGATGGTGCGGTTGTCCAAGGGCACGTCAATTGCGTAATCAAAGGTCCGACCCGTTTCTTCCTTGCCTTCCAGTTCTACGCGGTTAGGTGCAGAACGACGTCCGACACGGGTATCAGGAACGGAAAAGTTTTGGGCTTCCGGGTAAGTCATATAAGTGAACTTTTCATCATCCACTTGTTGCTCAGGCAACACTTCATCGGCAACGAGCGTGTATTCTTCGTTTTTATATTCACGCGAGATTGCGGTTAGTTCGACATTTTCAGTAAATTGTTCGGGCATTTTTCAATTCCTTAACCTTGCATGATGAACGGGACAATGTGGGCGTCACCAATGTCGCCGACAACACCGGATACTTCAGCAAAGCCGATACAACGGACATTTGTACCTGCTACAGGCGCAGCCTTGATGGCCCGACCTGTGGCGTCTGATGTGAGTGGGTCGCCAGCGGCAACGGTACCGCCATATTCAAGTGGACGAATGCCGTCTTTGTAGATGTCGATGCGATCACCTTGAGCATCGGCACCACGAATACCGCTAACGCCGTCAAATGAGTCCGTAGCGGTTGTTGCTAAGGCTACATTGCCATCTGCACTGCCATGTTTGACAATACGATTTTGCGGAATTGCACCGTCGGCGGTGCGACCTTTGATTAGTCCAAAATCAGACATTTATTTACCTTTCAGGTGTTGGACGGCTTCAGCCGACGTTACGGTAAAACCCTTTTCTTTTTGTTCTGCGATATAGGTGCGAACAGCCGCTGATAGCGCGTCGGCGTCAGAGAAGTCGATGGTGTCGCCGTTGTCACCTGTGACTTCGGAGAAGTTCACACGAGACGGCAGAGCTTCGACGAAGTCTTGGAAGATAGCCCGTTGGCTTTTTTCCTTTTCTTCATCGCCATCAGCGAAAGAAACGGTTTCGTTTTCAGAAAGCCCAGCCATGAAGCTAACCATTTGAGCTTCTTCAGCAGGTAGGATTTTGCCAGCGGCAACCAATGGTGCGATAAAGGCGGCAGCCGTCGCCGTTGCCTGCTGGTCTGCAAAAGAAGCCTTGTCTTTTTCGACAGCTTCTTTTTCTTTTTCAAATTCTTCACGCTCTTTAGCGAGGGCAGCCTTTTGGGCTTCCAATTCTTTCGTGCTCATATCTTCCTCTTCAGGGTTATCGGGGTCGGAGAAACTGGATGAATTTTCGGAAATAGTTTCACCCGCTTCTTTGCCAGCCTGATAAGCACCTTCTTCAATCAAACCTTCAGCCGGGAAGTCGGCGATTGCCGCATTCACTTCTTCTGGGTCGAATTTGCTTAACAGGAATTTTTTCAGGTTCAGGAAGCCACGACCAATATCGGCAATGGTCCAGCCGGAGATGTTTGCGAAATCCACCGTCAGAATATCTTCTTCGTTGTCGGAAAACTGAACGGCATCCAATCCCTTGATCGCCGGGACCGCAGCGCCCAACGCACCGATATGGCGCAAGTAAAATTTACCCGGTACCGGATTGTTCGGAGCTTTAGGCAAAAAGAAGCTGGCTGAAACGGTTCGATATTCGCCTTTTTCAAAAGCTTCTGAAAAGGATGCGCTGACTTGAGATGCTTCGGCAAATAACCCCTTGTCAGAGAATTCAATAGCATCAACCCAGCCATGTGATTTGTCTTCTGTTTTGGGATGACCAAAGACAAGCGGCGCAGGTTGAAGTTTGGGATCGTAACAATCAGCGATGTCTTGCATAAGCGCATCGTTAAAATCGATTGTCACACCTTCCATGGATGTAACTTTGGTATTTTTGCAAAAATGAATGCGGGCCATTCGCTCTCTCCGAAATATCGAGAGGGCAGAATGCCGTGCTTATAGATAACCGTTCAGAGGAACAGTTCCGCATATTCATCAAATGGGGGAATTTGCCCCATCATGGGCCATGTGGTGAAACCTGTCCAGCCCCTATTATAAATTGGGGTAAATTTGCCCCGCTAACGCACCCCTAACGCTTCACTGAGATGAAATACGACCACATCCAGTCAATAATCACCCAAACGCGCTACAGGGGCTTAAATGGCGAACTTGATAATTGTGATGTTTTTTCATATAATGGAAGTAAGCAATGACCTAGCGGGTTCACATGTCGCGTCAAATGGCTTGCTTCAAGTCGGGAAGGAACCTCCCGGCTTTTATTTTTTGCGATAAACCAGTTTGCCCTTGCGTTGTTTCTCTAGATATTTGTCCTGTGCATCAGCCTTTTTACCTGTGCGGGGAACGAAGGTTGTGACCTCACGCCAGCCATCGCGCATAACTTCAAAAACACTCAGGCCACTGAGTTGCTTACCTTCCATATCAAAGCGGGTGATATAGCGGCGACGCAAGCGCCACTGGCCTGTGGCAAGATGTTCCCAGTCAAACCAAATTTCATCGGGGTCCATGATGTTTTCAGCCAGATACTTGAGATAAGGTTCACGCCCCGCCTTGGTGATCTTCCAGCTTCCGTCCATTTGCTTGAACAATTCTTCAGACAAAGGCAAACCTTCGCCAACCTTGTCTTTGAACAAAGCAGGTTTCCCGATGTCGGCACCGAACTCTTTCAAGAAAGCTTTGGCGTAGTCTTCCTCGCTCATACCCTTTTCAGGAAGGAGCCGCTCAGAAGTCACAAAACGAGGCTTTGGCATGGGTTTTGTGGCGCTTGGACCGTTCCCGCCCTTTGGTTTCCCTTTCGGGGCCGGAGGGGGCGTTACCCCTGTTAATCGGTTTTTACCCACATTAAACGCAAATCCGGGATCAATACCGGCAGGCGTTTGAACTTCCATCATGCCATGTGGTGTCTGAATGCTGTGGTAGACCATAGGGTCAGGTGGCATTGCTGAAGATACGCTCAACCCCATTTGTTTGACATCTCGCGCAGAAAGAGAGCGAACGGTACATCGACAGAAGAACCCGTTTGATGGAAAGTGAATAACCCAAAACTGGTGATCGACCGGATAAACTAATCCATCCCATTCCCTATGCTTTGGACGGGTCTTTCCATCATTTACGGCATCATAGATCAAATAAGGGCGAAGGGCTTTGACCCGCTCAATTTGTGCCCATTTTCCCGCCATATAGGAACTGCGCAGATTGGTGTGATAAATCACCCTTGTGCGCCAACCGCGTTTGCCCTTGTAGCTCCAGCCATGATCGTCAACAATCTTGTCAAAATCTTTGCGGAATTCCTCAAGAGATGTGCCGTCACTGACCGCCTTGAAGATAGCGCTTCTAAAGTCTTCAACAATTGCAGCCTTGTTCGCGCCAGCCACCACAAACGCTTTTGTGTGAGTTTCTTCCCAAACGTCCGTCCAGGCATCCGTTGGCAAATTCACCTTTTGGCGGAAGTAATCAATGGCTTCCTTAAAGGCGACAGGTTCAGCCGTGACGCTCATAGCTCGTCTGCCCGTCCAGTCAGATCGGCAACGCTCATCCCGCCTGCCAGCATTTGTGCAAGTTCTTCATTTTCACTATCGGCTGCGAGCTGAAGCAAACGTGTTTCTATTTCGGCAAAGCTTGTGCTGGTAAAGACGATGTTGCGGACTTCTCCGATTAACTTTTCCGTCATGGGCTGCGTTAGATCATCCAGTTGATTTACCAGACTATCGACATCGTCTAACGCCGGATCAGGATCAGCAAAGGAAGCTTTTTCATCAGACTGAAGGGCCGAAACCGTTTGCGGTCTTTCTTCCCATTCACCGCCATAGCGATCTTTCACGTCTTCCAGTGTGCGACGATATCCTGTAGCATTGGCAACTCTTTCGTCGCGCTCTGCCATATCATTCAGGCTTTCTTCTTGAGAAATCCTACGCCAGACTTGTGGAGGATTTGCGCCGGGGAAGTTCCATTCCGTTAACCATTTGATCGGGCCACGGTTGAAACTGTCGCAGATCAAATCAGCATCCGATTGGATGATTGAATCGGCAACCCTTTCATGGACATTGGCTTGGCTTTGTGAGCTGCCGTCATCGGTTGTCATGGTTTGAGACAGAATGACCTTTGATACAGCTTTGTCCCAATAGCTCTGAAATGCTTCATATTCTCCGCCACTGGACTTCATGCTTTGCAAAAGTTCTGCGGTAAAGCCTTCAGGAAAGGCTACGGCACTTTGACTGTGAATGGACATCAAAGCCTGCACGAGATTGTCGATTTCCTTTTGGTCAGCCATGCCGGGGTGGTGACCAATCGCTGTAGGCATACCGTATTTCTCAACGTAGACCGCCCAGAAGGTTGCGCCGTTTTCTTTAAGGAAGACAGGCCAATATAGCCGCCATCCAAGTGTAGGGCCGTGGGGAACATCATCACTGTCGCCGGGAATGGCATAGAACCACATTTTAACTTCTGGCAAAGGGTCGCCTTGCGGATTGCCGCCTCCTGTAAAAAGAAGTTCTCCACCTTTCCACTTAAAGCGTTCAGCCGCGCGTACCTTGATCGTATCAAATACGATTTTGCTGTCTTCTTTGACCCAAAGACATTCGGCAACAGCATAACCATAGAACTGGGCGAAATGCATCTTGCGGGTCAGTAAATCAAAACCGATTTTTTCAATCTGATCTTTGATGAATTCAGCAGCTGCAACATCGCGCGCTTCTTCACTGGCTGGGTACACTTCCCAATCCACACCTGTGACACCGCTTTGGCGTTGTTCCCACACACTGCCAACTTGTGCATCTCTTAAGAAACGCCGCCAAGTTTTGATATTCTCGACCGTGGCCTCCATGTCTTTGTCGCTGAAAGCTTTGGACATAGTGGATGAGCCAGCCGCCGTAACTTCGTTAAAATTGGCCTTGGCCTGCTTTTGTTTTTTCTTCTTCTTGCTCATCTCATGTTCCTCAATTTGGTCAATATGCCAGAGCGACCAACGCCCATTGAACCTGCCATGCCTTTGGTCATCGTTCTATCTCCGGCAGAGGTGAATGTTCCGCCTTTGGCTCCCAGTTCAACAGCACCTGTCCAGAGCATTTCCAAGCCATCGGGACCGTCATCATGACCTTCAGGGAATGTTTCCAATTGCTGGATCAAGGTTCTAAGACTGTGGTGCAACCTGATTTGCCCTTCATCTATGAAAGGTTCCAAACCCTCAATCCTGAGCATCTTGTCAGTTGTTTGATCCACAGCGCGAGTAGGAAGGACAACACCTTGCTTGGTGGCCTTTTTCATCATTTCTGTGCGCAGAAACTCTTGGAATTGGACGGTTTCGCAATACCACATGACGCATCGGTATATCTTTTGGAATTCGATAACTTTCTTGATGATCATTGATGGCTTTCGTCGTCTGATTGATGCTTCATAAACATCCAACCGTCCGTCGTTGCGATCATACCCACCGACCAGAATGGCGGAAGGGTCACCAGATTTACCGTGTTTTCCCAGTGATGGATCAATAGAACCAAAAAAAACCAAGTTGGGCGCGCGTTCTACCCAATAGACAATGTTCTGGAAAAGTTGATTCTCTGTATCGATCGGTTCGTTTTGGTATTCAGACTTAAATGCTTTGTTGCCAATGCGTACCTTCAAATCCATCAGGCGTTTTAAAGGCTGGACTGCAGGCCATAGAACGACAGCCCCTTGTTCCATCTTGGCTTTGTTGCGTTCATAGAACTCTTCGGCTTCAGCAATATCCTTTTCGCCCAGATCATTGCGCGGCGCATTGCGTAATAGTTCTTCCCATTGATCCCATAGGTCCATCCGATCCGGCCACTTGATGATCGCCTGAAATTTAACAGAGCGATACATTGGCGAATTCATTTTGCGAGCAAGGACACTGTCAAAGTGAAGCAAGGTACCCACAAAAAACAGGTCCATTGAACCATCTGGCGGCCCTAACGGTTCGACAGCCTGATCGACCCAGTCCTCACCTTTTTGTCGTTGTTCGCTTTTTTTGACGTTTTCATCGTTTTCAACGTCATCCAGCATGATCAAGTCAGGACGTTTGGCCCCATAGCGCGCTCCCCGGATTTTCTTGCCGGAACCACCACAGATAAACTTTGCGCCATTTCGAGTGATAAATGAACCGATCTGCCAAGTCGGGCCACGCCCGCATGCTTCAGGAAAGTCGTGTGCAAGTCGCGGGTTATCTTCCAGCTCAATCTTAATGCCTTCCAGAAGCATTGCAGCAACGTCAACTGCATCAGATAGAATAACCGGAAAAGACTTTCTGCCAGTGACCACACACCACAGAGAACCTAATTGAGTGACATAGGTAGATTTCGCATTACCACGCGGGGCAGCCCAAGACCCGCGATATCCATGTTGGTTATCGATCGCGTCCTGAAACTCTTTAAAAACCCATTCCTGAAATTCAGAATAGTCAGCGGTACCATAGTGCGGGAAATAAGTTTTGCAGAAGAACTTGAAGCTATTTTGAGAATTCTCGCGGCGGTCTTTTGTCGCTTGCTTTGAACGGTCAAAATCACCAAATTCAGCAGCTTCTTCAATTTGTTGACGTAGAGAGAAACCAAGTTTTTCAACTTCGGCCAAAAACTCTTCATCTTCTAGTTCAGAATAACTATCTTTGCCGAAACTCTTTTTTCGCTTAGAGGCCATGGCAACCTACCCATTGTACTTTTCAGCCACAAAAGTGCCGAATGGTTCAAGGATTTCCAGAAAGACTTCTTGGTGTTGTGGGAAATCTGTCTGAATGAAGCCGGACAGATCGCGCAGGATTTCAATGGCAACAGAATATTGCCCCAGTTCTGGTGAAGCCTTGGCGGATGCTGTAATTGTCTTGGAATAGCTGTCCGTCATTCGGGACAGGGCATTGGCGCGTTCAACAGCAGACAGGCCGCTTTTTTCGTCCTTCAGCTCTTTCATGGTCAACTGGAAGGCTTGCAGAAAGTCAGAGAGAACCAACTCGGTCAGAACGCGCGTGTTTGACGTGGACATAGAAGCTGCTGTACGCGCCTTGTCCCAATCTTCCGGCGTGTTAGCGGCACTGGCTTTCCAGCGGCTTACCGTTGCTCTGCTAACGCCATGCTTGTCGGCTGCAGCCGCGAGATCAAGCTTGTCGAACACATAAGCATCGCGCACCGCCTGTTTGGTTTCCAGATCGTGTGCCATTACAGGGAGCCTTTGATCATATCGGTGGCTGTACGCATGATCGTGCCGGGGCTTGGGACACGGACACCTTCGACTTGTTCTTTGCCTTCAGCGACTTCGCGGCCTTTGTCCGTCAGAATATAGGTTTCCTCAAAGACACAAATGGCGATCAGTTTCATTTCTTTCAGATCGTCAAAGCAATCTTCCAGTTCCTGATCCGAGGTTGGAATGCTGAATTTGAAAAGTGTTTTCTTGATGGAGGAAGTGCTTATCGGCAGGGCAACACCCGGATATTCCAGTTGACCCGCAGAAACATTCAAACCTTGGTCTGTCAGCATGCCCCCATGCACATCGTCTGTCACTTGATGACGAACAAGTCCTTGTTGATCCAGCCATGCCAGATCGCCATGGATCAGATCGCGTGTGACTGCTTGCCCTAGATCGGAAAGTGTTTCCTGAATCAGGGCGGCATTTGCCAGATAGGAACGGGACTTGGACAGAACTCGCAAGATAAGCAGGCGGCGATCATCTAATGCCGGACGGGCATTCAGGTGCAGCAATACGGAAAGGCGGCGATGTTCTTGCTGTTTTTTTTCAAGATAGTCGCTCATGGCTTTTGCCCCAGCTCGTTATTGACCAAGGAAGTCACTGTTGAGGACAGGCCATCCAATTGACGTTCTAACCCACTGATCCCCGTATTCACGGATTTGATCTCACCGGAAAGAGAGGTCATGGAATTGGATAGATTATGGATTTGATCCTTGGTTGGCATATTGTCCATGCGCGTGTTGATTTTGGTGAACTCTTGTGCACCGTCATCAAGGCGACGCTTGATTTTTTCGAATTCAAGAGTTTCAGCCCTAACATGCTCATCCATCGTTTTCTTACTGACATAGCGATTATTCATGATCAGGAAGAACAGCGTCGAAACCCCAGTCACGATCAGAGAAGCCAGCATGGCAGCCTTGTAGACGGCGTCAATTTGCTCAAAGAAATCCACAGCTATTTCCTTCTGACAGCTTTGATGATTGAAGAAATGGCACCGCCTGCGGCTTCAACGGATGCTGCAGCACTCTCAAGAGGACGGCCAGCGATCATTTCGTCACGGCGTGCCTTATCGCGTTCACGACAGCCCATGTATTTCAGGATCACCTGCATACAGACACCGAACGAGGTAATGAGTGGCCCCCAGATCATTTCAGTAACAGGCTGGGCTTCGGCAACCATTCCCCAGATACTGACTTCGGGGTAATCCCATTTGTCATTCAGGGCAAAAATGAAGCGCAGAACAAATTCAACCATGGTGAAAATCATTAACCACCAAAAGACCTTTGCAAAGGTTTCAATTACTGCCATTGCACGTTTGGCAATTTCAGGGCGAGCTGACGCCCTGATTTTTTCTGCATCTCCATCGTTCATAGCAAGAAAACGTTGGGTATCCAGTTCTTGCAGTTTGGTTTTGAGTTGAGCTTCGATTTCTGCACGTTGGTCTGGCGGGAGCTTTTCCAATTCAGCCTGAAAACCTTCTGGCGTTGAAGCTTGTGATGGTTCACCCGTTACAGCTTGATAGATGGATTTTCCCGCATTGAAGAGGGAAGGCAGCGCGCTTAAAGCAGCAAGAAACATTTCTTAATCCCCCAGACCTGTCATGAAGTTCTTGCCGTCAAAGCGCAGGGCAGCGCGGCGGTTCACACTTTTGTCGACAAAGGAGCAATGAATCCAGCCGGAGTTCGGATCGACACCGTCGTAGAATTCAAGGATGAGTTGGTCGAAGTTCAGGTTGTCAACGATCCACTGAGCAACTTCCAGATTGGGAATACCTGGAACTTCAAAGTCTACAGCCTCACCTTTGGCGTGTTGGGACTTGGAGCTGCTGCCGATCTGATGGTTCAACTGCGGACAGCGAAACCATGAGGATGGGCTGAACGGAATACCGAAGTGATTGCGTACCGGCTGCAAGATATTCTGCGCAACCCGCACAATCTGGACGGTTTGTTCTGCCGTGGGCAGGTTGGAAATGCCAAGGCGTAGGGCGGTTTGGGACTGGATAGCTTCGCGCAAAGTGAAATTGTCGGAAAGCTGGGTATTCAGATCAACATCAGACATAGAAAAACCTCATTACTTACGAGCAATGAGGTTAACGAACATCCGATGTTACACTTAGGGGAACTGTTCCGTCCAAAATCAGTTTGTAGACGTGAGGTAATCTTCCAAATCAATCTGGCGCGCGTCAACTACTTTTTTACGAGGCACCCCTTTGAGCAGCTTGCGCAGGTATCGTTCAGTGATTTCAAGTTTGATGGCGATCTGAGCATTCCCAAGACCTTCCTGACGAAGAGAAATCGCAATATTGCGAAGGCTTTCCGTATCGTCATAAATGGTCTTGGGAACCTCAATATACTCACCGGCAAAGTGGGTGCAGATGGCTTCTTTAACTTTGGGGTCCAATTGGTCAACAGCAGCGTTAGCACCGGACTTTGGAATATAGATTTTAACGCCGGGAAAAGCCCGAACGAGATCGCGCGCGACATTGAAGCCGCACAAATCGACAATCTCTTGAAGGCTTTTACGGATTTTTTCCATTGCTTAACGAGCCACCCAATCTTTTAAAGCACGAATGACAGGATCAGCTTCCTTGTAGGTCAACCAGTTCAATTGATCCGGCAAAGTATAGGTTTTCTTTGCTTTATCATTCACAAAGGCGACCAGAGCAGCACGTCTTTCGTCTTTCGTTTCAGCGCGCAGTTTGCCCTGTGTTGCCAATTCCCCCCACAAAGCCCAGATATAGCGCACATGCTTTTTGGATGAGGGTTTGAACGGTTTGGCTTCAGTCGTGTTTTCGTTCAATGAAACCAACACTTGGCGCAATTCGTCAGAGGTACAGTCCTTGGAGGAGGTCTTGCCTGTGACGCTTTCCATTGTGAGCTTGCGTTCGTCTTCACTGATGCCGCGTTTGTTACAGGCCGCACGGATCGCGCGGTTGTATCGGTTCCAGTCGCGTGTGGCTGTCATAGCACTTCCTCACAATCAAGTGCCTGTGGGACTGGCAGGTGATGGTCCGCTGCATATTCTTCAGCGCATTCCTTATGGGCGAGATACAGAACCTCGTTGGATTGGATCACAACAGGGACTTCCTCATATTTCAGTGAAATTGATTCTTCACAGAGAGGGCAGGTTGCAGAATGACGATGGTGGAAAGTCTCTCTCCAGTTTGCGACAGTGACTTTGCTCATGATTGACCTCCCAGCGGACGCAGCTTGGTAAAATCAATCTCAGGGGTGAAGAAACCTTGCTTGCCTTTGCAGGGGATGAATTCCAACGGGGTTGGATTTGCGAGTGTCCAGCCATAAGGACCACGGAACCAAGGGCTGTCGTGTTCTTCAACACAGTCAACGATTTCGACCATGCCGACAATTCCACCACAGGGAACGTTATGTTCTTCGACATATTCCTTGTCTTCTACGGTCAAGCCAGCGTGGATCAAAATGAAACCGCGATAGTTAGTGCGGCGGTTGCGGTTCTCAACAGGCTTGTCGTTGTAAAGGATGTGATGTGCCCAAGGTTGGCGAATGCTGATTGCAGTATAAGGATAGCGAAACGGTGCAGATGTGCGCGGCAAGAAGAAATCTTGCAATTCGCCAGTCTGCCGATCGAGATGGTTACGGATGCCGAGGATGTCGTGAGCAAAGGTAAAATCGTCACAATCACGCAAGGCTGTTAGATGAAATGGTGCGCCGTTGCAATGCGTGGCTGTTACATCCATATCAACGTTCTTTTGATCAAACCACGCCTCGTCACCAAACATATCGCTGGCACGTTGCACGATCTGATCAATATAGGCTCTTTCCGGTTTTGTGGTTTTAAAGCTGGGTAACATTTTTCAATCCTTTCTATCTGGATAAAACGTCAGGGGTTTAAGTTGCTAACAGGTGGTTGACGAAGTTGATGCGCTTGCCGATCCAGTTCATCACTGGCACAGCCATTGAATTGCCGATCTCGTGATAGCGTGGTCCGTCTGGAGATAAGGCCAGCACTTCGGCTTCTTCGCGTGACCAGCCAGCCGCCATGATGTAGGGGATCATTTCTTCCAGATCGCCACGTCTTGGTGCTTTCCAAGGGATCAGGGTGTAATCGTCTGGGAAACCCTGAAGGCGTTCGCATTCTCTGGGTGTCAGTTTTCTGGCGCGCAGATTGAACGGCACAACCATGTTTCCAGCGGCTTGATCGACGGATATGCCGCGATCTCCGCAGGTCAAGACAGCCAGTTGCCCCCCCGCATTTTGGTTGGCGTTAACGGAGTTCATAGCGCGCAGCGTAGGCGTTATGTCGAACTGGATGTCTTGGAGGTTATCCTTGCAGGAAAAGGCCACAGGAACCGCGTTAAAGGTTTCTGCGCGGCTGTAATCACCTGCATTGGTATCTAGGCAGTGCGCGATAAGTGGATCGCTTCCATCTCCACGGTCAAACGTAGAGCTAGTTCCAAGGGTGGGTATAGTTTGCGACCCCGCTTCCCGGATCGGTGGAGTAAGCCCTTGCATGCTTTGGCGCTCAAGAAGAACCGCGACGGCAGGTCGCCAGTCTCCAAGATATCCGACAATGAAGAGACGGCGGCGTCGCTGGGGAATTCCGAAGTATTGAGCGTCCAAAATCCGTCCGAAGAACCCATAACCGAGTTCTTGAAGCGCTTGAGTGAAACATGCGAGGTCACTTGTTTCTTCCCATTCTTTAACCGCTTCATCATCCGGCGTACCTGAGTAGGACGAAAGGACACCGGGGACGTTTTCCCACAACAACCAGCGGGGCCGCTTTCTTTGAGCAAGTCTGAGAAATTCGAGGGCCAAGTTACCACGGTCGTCATCCAGTCCACCTCTAAGTCCTGATAGACTGAAGGATTGACAGGGGGTTCCGCCGACAAGCAGATCAATTGGTCCATATTCTTCTTCCTCGATCGTGGTGAAATCGCCATGCAAAGGTACATGGGGATAGTGTTTGGTTAAAACGGCGCGGGGATGTTTTGCGATCTCGGAAAAGAACGCAGCTTTCCAGCCCAACGGCTGCCACGCAACCGTTGCCGCCTCAATTCCACTGCATACACTTCCGTAGATCATGATGGCCTCTTACTCTTCGTCCAAAAGATCAACGGCATCTGGTGCAAGGTATTCGACAAGCTCATCAGAGAACGGCAATTCCAGAATTTGATGTGCCTTCACAATCGGCCCTGCACCATCACACCCGGCTTCAAGTTCTTGCCAGTCACTTTCCATGATGGCTTCCAGAAGGTCAGAGAGAGCGTCTTTGTAGTGGTGAGCCTCTTCGTAAAGTACCCTTTTGCGATCACAGTGATTTTCGATCTCTTTCAAAAGAAAGGTTTCACGCGCATCAGGCTGGATTGCCATTAACTGCATCAAGGGGCGTTCGTTAGCCCATGCGATCAAATCTTGATGATTCATGCCGCCGATCCAATCGGGTTTACGCATCCAGTTATAAACTTTATCCCACTCAGTACCTTTGGCTGGAGGAACCGTTGCGCCTTCAGCAGTTGGGGCTTGATCATCTTCATCGTTTACGCAGCGCACAGTAATTTGCCCCGTTTCAATGAGATCAAGTTCCACAGGCAACAAATGTTTGAGAAGGCATTTACCTTGTTCTTCTTGGCTTAAAGCTGATCCGGTATCGTAGAAATGAACGTCAATCACGCATTCGATACGAGCCGCTTTATCTCTATCCATAGTGTCCATGAAGGTTCTCCTTAATCTGCGCAGTTGACGCATTTTTGAACGCCGGGAATGATTTTGCGGCGACCATCTGGGATGGCTTCACCACAATCGGCAAAGTGGGTGGCAGACGGGCGAGAGGAGCTGCTACCGTTCAGAGTGGAAAGAGAACGTTGCAGGTATTCTTGTTCGAGTTTTTGCGCTAGATCGACTTGATCCATTATTCGTGGTCCTTTGTTTAGTTTAGTGTTGGCGTGTATCGGATGATGTCTGTAGGCTCCAAACCAAGGCTGGCAGGAGTGAGATCGGGGAAAGCCCAGCCTCGGCGAATATGTTCCTTGCAGAAGTCTTCAGCCGTTATTTCCATTCCGTGTTCCATGAGAATGATTTTCATACGGGCTTGATGGACAAGTGGGTTTGTTTCGATTTTCATGCAGCCTCTCCCAAGAGTTTGTCGACTTCGTTGCCAAAGAATGACCAGCCTTTGCGTTTTGCCAGCTCAGGATCGGGACGGGCGAACAGGTCAAGGTAGGGGCCGTTGAACATTGTCTCGGCGCGTTCATATTGATCCGGTGGCTTTTGGCTGTGTTCTCTGCGTTTTGAGCGGATGCAATCTGCTGGGTACCATTCAATGAAATCGCGCACCGAGCGGACACCTTCTGGGACTTCAACCTCACCAAAGAAATTGAAAGTTTTTTTCAGTTTAGGTTTACCGCGTGTCAGCAAAAGGCAAGGTTCAAGGTTTTTGCGAGTGCCATATCCACCGCCAAAGGCATACTTATCGGTCTCAGGGTTGTACTTGATCCACTCCCAGCCCAGACCGCTATATTCAAAGCCAAGCTCTGTAATGACCTTGTGCCATTCCATCATCAAAGGCCATGTAACCCACATGAGATGGACGCAATCCGTGGCGAAGATGCCGTCGATCTCTTTTCCAAACGCGATGATTTCATCAATGGTCATGCAGTCATAATGAGAAACAGCGTTCTTCCCAGAATAGTTTTTGAACAACCAAGGAAAATCAGAAATCACCACGCGCCAGCCGCCGTGGGGACGGATCGCGTAGAGCTGATCAACTGTCTTTGCGAGATTGGGGTGCATAGTGAATTCCATAGGTGTTTGTATTTCTTGTGACGGCTGAAACGATGTCCGACCATTTGCCGCCTTGTTCGAGATAGTTGGGAATGTAGGTCTCAGGGTCGGGAACGATATTGGTTTCATCCCCGGCCTTCAGAGCTGCATTCGCCTGCTTTATTTCATCCATAAGCGCTCTACGTTGGGCGGTGCTGCCTCGTCCCCGGACAAAACACGCCGCTTTAAGAGCGAGGCTTTCCAGCCTGTTTCTTAAATCTGCGGGGGTGATTTTATCCGGGGTGCTCATGGCTTTAAGCGTTCACGGTTTCGCTTTCCGCAATGGCGCGCACCACATCAATAACGCGTTTGCGGATAACGGGGTCTTGAAGACGGCTAAAGGTCCGCACCAGTTCCAACGTCTGGCGGCGGTGAAGGGTTAAGTGTTCTTCGGGGATATCGCTTTCTGCAGTTTCGCCTTCATAGCCGGAGAAGCTTTCCTGCACGCTTTCCGGCATATCTTCAAAGAAGAATGAGATAGGCACATCTAAAACGTTACCCAACTGCCATAGCTTACTGGCGCTGACGCGGTTGGCGCCTCGTTCATATTTTTGGATTTGCTGGAACGTCAAGCCAATGCTTTCGCCCAACTTACCTTGGGTCATACCCATAAGGGTACGGCGTAATTTGATGCGCTGCCCAACATGCACATCGACAGGGTGAGGGGTATCGCTGCCGCGTGTGCCGGGTAGAGGCTTGTGGTGATTGTCTAAAGGCATTATGTTGCTCCTATTGTCTAAAGGAAATCGGTTCGTGTGGGGTCCAGCCAACGAGCCGATTTTTTGTTAATCCGCTTTGTTTTCGTTTAGCGGATGCATGATTTCCATCAGCGCCATGTCCCATGCTTTGGAATAACGGACACAGGCTTCCGGGTAGTTTCGGGTTCCGCCTTCATGACTTTCACGAAGACAGTCTTTTGTTGCTTCTTGCAGCTCGTTTATTGTGCTTTCGCTAACGGCAGAGCGGTGCAGAACGCAGAGGTGGTTGTCGTCCCAGTAGCTGCCACCATCAGTGACTTCACGCTTACAGTCTGGGACGTCGCAAATGTGTTTGTATGTCTTGACGGTGGTCATGGTTTAAGCGGCCTCGAAATTGAGAGCCTGAGTTTTGTAGTCGTCAGGCACTTCGGAAATGATCGGTTTGCGGGGTAAGGTGATGCCGCACTGTTTGGCAACGGTGCAGGCACCCTTGGGATGACGGGCGATCACATAGACAGGCTGAACATTTTCGCCCTCTACACGAAAGACCTTTGAAGCTTTTTTCTTAGCCATCACTTTCCCCTTTTTTTGGGTCGAGTTTCAGTACGGCAGAGGCCAGATCGATCGTGATCGATTTCCATTTACCTTCGGGCGTATCGCGGCGGTAAAAGCGGAAATAGGTTTTGGAGCCTTCGGTCTTGATGCTGTCGTTAATGGCATCAATGGCTGCGCGCCATTTGTCGTGGTCGATCTCAATACGGCGAAGCTGGAAGAGAGCTGCGCGATTGACCTGACCCGGCTTGTCCACATTGAAGGCGTGGTTCACAAGGGCGCGGATTTCGTCGCGGCTTCCCTCAGACCATTCTTCAATACATTCTTCGATCAGTTCTTTTGCGATCTGAAGTTCAGAGCCAAAGTCGATGTAATCCTGTACAGCCACAACAACTTTCATTTTGCCATCAAAGCTAGTCAGGGTGACATTGCCTTTCTTGCCGCCTTTTTCTACGCCGTATTTGTCGCGCAGAATGTCCTGAAATGCGGCAACGTCTGAGAAGGTGTGACCTTTGAAGCGCGCGATCTGAGCGTTCAGTTCATCGGCAAAGCCAAGAATTTTACGAACTGTCTGATCTTGTAGCTTGTCTGTGTCCTTGACCTTATCAATAGGCCAGAAGGCACCCTTGGAATCTTCCATGAAACCATCGGGAACTTGCGTTTCGGTACTCATTTTAAAAAGCCTTTCGGTTTGGGTTTGAAAACGACTTGGATGAAATAGCGCCATTGCTGGCGGATGAATTTGAACGGGTTCATGCGGCACCTCCATCTGGGGGACCTGTTTTGTTTTTGGACTTTTTGAAATCCATCAGAGACACAACGACCTGACATGGATCGTCAGCAATGACATGTTGTTCCATTTCAATTGCTGTCACTCTTGCTGCGGAAAGGTTTTCTAGGAGAATGCCAACCTGCGCCGCTGTTAAATGAAGCTCACCAAAATCATTACGTGTCTGGCGGATTAAGCTGTGAATATTACCTAAATCCTGACTAAGCATTATCCCCTCCCTTTAGCTTGTGAGGGCAGCCCTGACAGGCTTTCCATTGGCGGATGGCGTGTTTGCCACTCATGGGCATGTCGCGGCTGGACAGGTCGGCGCAATCGTCTTGTGCGATGTCGGTGCCTTGGTGGGGGCAGTTTACACGCCCGACCAAGGCTCGAAGAATTTTGTCTTCGATGTTGTCTGTCTTCCCCGGATAAGACCCGTTTAGAAAGGCAGATAAAGAGGAACGTGGGACACCGATCTTGTCGGCTACAACCTTCACCCCCCCCCTGCCGTCGTTAGCGGCATTGTAGGCATCCACCTCTTTCTTTGCGATGTCTAACGCTTGCATGGAAAGACCTCCTGTGTGTTGGGGTCGTAAACTTCAGTGCGGTGATTGCGGATCATGGGGGCTTCAGGACCAAGATCACGGATCAGTGAGAAACGTTTCTCACGACCTGATTTCCTTAATGGTCTGAGGTAACCGGCTAGCTCCAGAACCTTGAGATAACGTTGAACGCCGTCTCTTGGTGCCTTCTCATCACGCGCGACCAGTTTGGTCAGATCAGCAATGGTGAACTTTTGCTTCAGCCGCATGGCATGCCAAATACGCATTCGCATGCTGTTCGTGTGCTTGCGGCAATTTGTGAAAGGTGCTTGCGGGGCAGACGTTAACTCGGTCCCGCTTGCAAAGACCATCTTGCCTTCTTCAGTCAGTTGGAAACAGCCTGTGTCCACACGATCCACCATGCCGCGCGCAACTAATTTGCCGCAGGCTTGGATAATGGCTTTGCGCTTGATATCCAAAGCCTTGTCCAGAGCGTCTATGGTCAAACAGGCATCCGGCCCGATCTGCCGTAGAACGACGTTTTGGTGTGTGGCTTCCCCGCTCATGGTTAAGCCCTCACCTTAATTTCTTGACCCGTTGTACGGTTGTTAATCAAAACCTCACCGTCCATTGAGGCCAGCGTTACAACGCCTTCATTTTTCTTGCCGAAACGTTCAATCGACATGAAGGCTTCCATGATCTCGCGGGTATAGCCCTGCGTTTGCTTTTGGACAAACTCAAGTAAGTCCTCAGCGATCTCAACCTCAACAAGGCCTTTGGCAAGGTTCTTTACATCATCCACATCAGCTTTTTGGAATTCTACATACTGGGCGACACGGCTGGCGACCTGTGGGAACTTTTGTAGCTTATCTTTGATGCGATCCATGCCGACCAAGATGAAGGGAATTTCTGTAATGTCCGAAAAGTCACGCAGGGTTTCCAGCAGGTCAGAATCACTGGCAACGTGGTCAGCTTCATCAACAACCACACCGAATGTTTGCCCTCGGTTCTGCGCATCCATATCCATTGTTTGCAGGTGGGTTAGAGCGCTTCGAAAATTCGGTTCAAAGAAGCGTCCATAGTCCTTGACCCCCATGGCTGTGAGAAGCTCTCTCAACATCCAGCCCGGTGTCCACTCACGTTTGGCACGCAGGTAAACGGCGTTATTCTGTGTGGTCCACCATTCAAGGATTTCCGTTTTGCCAAGACCGGGTTCGCCCTTGACTACCATCAGGCAGGCTTCTTCAGCTCCGCGTTCCTGAAGCTTGGACAGCCCCGCCAGAAACTTCATGACGTTTTTGGTCTGTACAAATTGTGCTCTCATTAGTACACTTCCTTCTCTACGTTATACCGCTGCACGTTTCGCAGCGATTTCTCTGAGGGTGTCCAGCACGACACCCTCAAATTCCATCTGCATCCTGAAAATGTCGTTCTTGAGCTTGCGTTGTAGCTCTTCAACATCTGTGTCGGTTGCATGTGTCGGGTTCTCAGAAAGCCATTTCCCCCAGCTCACATCGTCGCTGAAGATTGGACGGCCAGTGGATGAAACCATCTTCACTGGTTCGTTGGTTTTCTGCATTTTGGCGAGTTCCGCTTCGGCGCGTTCCTGTGCATCCAGCGTTAGGATCGGAGCTTGTTCCGTCTCCTGATATTCTATTTCTAACGGGCGCTGAGACTCTGCGATCACTTCGGCGCGCTTGTCGTCCAGACGTTTCAGGCGGCCTTTGGTGCGTTGTTCTTCCTTTTTCTGCTGGAAGCTCAAAGCCTCATGCATAGTGCCCTGATCGAAGTAGGCGCGCTTGTTGCCATCAAGTTCGGCTACAGCCAGCAGGCGCATATCAAAGTCACGCACCCAGACCTTGGTGGCGTCATGAACGTCAAAGCCAACTAAAGCCCAATCGCCGTGGTAATGTTCCAGATCGAAACTGAAATAGACGTTGTTCAGCAGGCGGACCTCGCCGCGAGAAATCTTGCGCTTCAGGTATGGACGCTTCAGATCGGCGGCTTCATCCTTGGCGATCAGGATCGGTTGATTGCCTTCAGCCAGCCAGTTATCCCAGACCTCTTTCGGGCTAAGATAGCGGTTGCGACGGGTTTCAGGGCAACGAACCCGCTTCAGGCTGCTGTGCGGTTTGGCGTTGTAGCTGTCGATCTGATCCTGAACACATTGTTTGAATTCATCCCATGTCATTTCAAATGGAGCCTTGCGTTTGGCGCGCAGTTCCTTGTCTGTGATGCGTTTGATTTCGCGGATGGCTTCCTTGTCGGCATCCTTGCCAACATAGGTGGTGTAGGACTTGGCAAGCGGCACCCAGAGCGTTTTGTTCAGGCGTTCAATCACACCACGCGCTTGGGAGTTATAGGCCAGTGACTTCTTAGGCGTGATGCCCCAGCGGTCATAAAAACCAACGGCGGGTGCCTCAAACAATTCAGCGCGGAAACCCGGCCCGTTATCTGTGTACCAGATGCAGCACATGCCGCGATGTCGCCCATCATCACCTTCAATGATTGAAACTGACAGAGCTTCCAGAACGCCAAGGCTGTCTTCTGCCAGACCAACTGACCAACCAACCACATAGCGGGTGTAGATGTCGATGACGACAGTGATTTCAGGTCTGAAAGGTTGACCGTGGAAAGGATGTTCAACCGTTGCCTTGAAGGTGTGACCGTCAGAGCTATAAACGGCTGTAGGCCAGAGTTCAGATACATCACGGCGCGTAAATGCTTTCATGGCTTTTAACGCCTGTGGCCCCATCCGGCCTTTATTTTGTGTGATAGGCGACAGCTTTTTGATAAACAGGCGCGCCTGATCGTAAGTCGGAACCTGAATGTTTGCAGGAAGGTATTTCGGTAAATCTTCCATACAGCTCAATAGGGACGGTTTGTTCGGCTGCCGATAAAGTTCCAGCAGTTGCCATGCCCAGTCGGGAATGGTGAAATCGGTTTCTTTTGATAGTGCGGGTGCCAGTCCTGCGACACCATTCTTTTCTTTTGCTTTGAACCACTCGTAAATCGTGGCACGGCTTAGTTTGAGCTTAGTTTTCCCAGATTGTTTACCCGATTTCGCATTGGCCTGAATGATCAGATCGCGCAGGTATGAGGGTAAACGGTTTGTCAGTATAAGATCACGTAATCTTTCAATCGCATTAGTGCGACCACCGCGCATGCTTTGCTCATCAATCCAACGAAGGATGCCGCAGCGCGCTTCCATGACGTCGACCTGCCATTGGTTAAGCTGATCCAGTTGGTCCGGCTTTTCCTTAAAGGCAACATCGACTTCTTCCACAAGAGCGCCGCCTTCGACATCTTCCTGCAGGTGGTTATCAATGAAATGATTAAATGCTACGGGAGGCAGAAGCACATAGTGATATTCCCAACCTCCACCTTTGCCAGATCGCTTCTGAGCCAAAGGGATACCATTTTTATCAAGGCTTGGCTGCCAGCGATTCCAGCGATCTTTAATGATCCATCCTTCTCTTTGCGCATGCCGAATTACCCCACGTTTATTGTTATAAAAATCGGGTAAATCCATTGCGGCATATTCGTCAGCAGAGAAGAAAGGTGCAGCCATTACGCAACCTCCTTACTTGCTTCTGGCAGGGTAATACCCTGATCCGCCAGCCATTGCAGGAACTCACCCTGTTCCGGCTGGAGAGCTTGTTTCCAAGCGTTCTTCAATTTGTTGAGGCGGCGTTCCTCAGGCGTTTCCGGCTTATCAACTTTACCTGCAAGGTGCGCCTTGCATTTAGCGACACTGAGAAGAGGGTTTTCTTCGCGTAACATCAGATCAAGATATTTTGCCTGTGTTTCGGGGTCGCAGCGCGCAAGATTAAGGAGTTCTCCATGCTTATTGGAAATCCAGCTTCCGTCGATCCGCTCGTGACTCTCTGGAGAAAGACCCTTGGCGATTTTCAGTTGTTTCTGGATTTTTGACTCTGAGCATCGCATCAAATTGGCAGCCTCAGAACAAAACGGAATATTTCCGTTTTGATTTTTAGCGTCTTCCGACTTGCGATCACCACCCGGTTTTGTTTCCGGGTATTTCTCCCAGTAAATCTCCTGCTTTTCAGCCAAAAATTTAGCTTCATCAAAGGCATTCAATTCATGACGGCGCAAGTTCTCATCAATTTCGATCATCCGCGCATCAAGCGGTGTCTCAGGTTCAACGACGATTGCAGGGATATCATCCCACTGTAAAATCCATGCGGCAGATAGGCGGTGCATGCCGCAAACCACCATGTAGCCGTCAAGCTTTTCGGCAGCCCATTTAGTGTGGTCTTTCGGGTCAACCTCACGCGCAGGGCGGACAATGATCGGATACAGCAAGCCAATTTCTTGGATGGAGGAAATCAAGTCCTCAACCTTATCGCTGTTCTTAGAGCGTAAACGGTTTTGGTGTGATATGTCGGCTAGAGGAATGCGAAGTTCGTTGCTCATGCCTCACCTCCTGCTTGCATCAAAGGCAGATCAGCGATGTCTTTCAAAATCTGTTTGGCGGCTGTTTGTTGCATGACCACCATCTGCCCGATACGGGCATAATAAAGGTGGCTGGTACCCGCGACCCGGCAGCCAGCTTGTTGTGCAAACCAGTCAAGGAAGTTTGATCCGAGAATAACGGTCAGAGGGGCAACATAGTGGGCAGGCAGGTCGCTGGGGTGGCTGTCCTTGGTCCACATATCAATGTTGTGTTTTGAAACTTCTGTGCCCGTCCAGGCACTGAGAAGGGCGGCAACTTCTTCACGAGATTTATCGCTAAGCTTGAGGGCCGTTGCCAGCCATTGGCGTGTTGCCATTTTACAATCTAACCCACCGTTATCAGGGTTAGGCGCTGCGGGGGCTTCAATTAGTTCGATACCAGTTTGTTGTGCAAACATATCGAATTGGTCTGGGTGAGGTTGTGTACGGCTGCTTTTTTTTCTAGCCATGTCATTGCTCCTTTCGGAAAAAGGACCGGACGACACTTTTGTGCACTGTGCCGTCCGGCCAGTTAGCTCTCCTCGTCTTGGGATAACTAGGGAGAGGAGAGAGGCAAAGTAGGTGGCAGACTGACGATCAGGCGTTATCGAGGGGACGTTATCGCCAGCCTGCCGATCTGTCGTTTGGGAGGAAACGCGCAAAGCACCAAACGGCAGAATTCTGTTGTTCGCGGCGCATGCATAAAATGAACATTCAGTCATTGTTCACGCCGCCTTCGTAAATTGGTCGTTGTGCCGGGCTTTTTTTTTGATATTCTGTTTCCCGACATGCTGATCTTTCAAAGGGTTGCCGTCTTGGTCGTAACGATCAGGCCAAATTTCTTGAGGCTCCATTTTTATGAGTTTTGCAATTTTGGCTTCGACTGTAGGCCAAGGATTCCGTAGGCAAGTATTAATTGCTGTCCAATGGAAACCCCAGTGACGAGACAGACCAACCATGGTCCAACCCGTCATACGGATTTTGGCTTTAATCTCTTCTTTGTGGAGACCTTTTGCAGGTTCGCGTGTCATGAGTTCTCCTTAAGGTGCCGATGGTCAGATCGGCTTTTTTCGGGGTGTCCATTTTCTAGTTCTAGAATGAACATATACGACAAAAATGGCGTAATCAATACTAAAAATGTCGTGTCACAGTTATGATTTTGCCAAAAAGGCGACAAATGTGGCGCATATTGTTGATTTTGTTACCTTTTTGTCGTTCTGTGACGCTTTGTACAAAAATGTGCACGTTGTCACAGAAAGGGAGTTTTTCTGTGACATGCAAAATATTGCTGATCGCTTAAAAGAAATTCGAAAAGACCTAGGCATAGCTCAAGAAGAGATGGCGAAGGTAGTTGGGACAAAGTTTCGCACTTGGCAAAGGTATGAAGCGGGTTCGTCTCTGCCTAAATTGCAGTATTTAGTGACGCTGGCTGAGAAAGGCTATGATGTTAACTGGTTGCTAACGGGTGAAGGTAGTATAAAAAAAGTACAGAAAGACAATGCTTTAGAACCGGATTCTCTCTTGATAGATGCGGCGGCATGGTTCCTTCAATGGTCACAGGAGAATAAATTCAGTATTGACACGGATAAGTATCCTGATGCCTTAAGATGGTGCTATGACGCTGTTTTAAAAGAGAAAAAAGTAAATCCTGATATTACTTCTACTGAGCTAAGAGACTACTTAAGGAAGTCTTTATCTTTTCAATTACTTTTAAATAGATAGATTTGCGCTATAAATGTGGGGTGAGGTGAGTGCCATCACCTCACGTTCGGATGCATAGGGTCCTTATCGTGAAACCACGCCCACTCCCCGCGCGGGGGTCCGGCAAAATCGCAAGGTATCAAATGTCCGACTTCAATACTTCAGTCCTTAAGGAGAAACCTTTTTCTTGGAAATTGAGCTTTTATAGTTTCTGCCTTTTAATCAGCATAGGCTATGCCAGTTTTTATTTTTGGCAAGGTACTCGTCCGATTGATGTGAATCAATCCAATGTTCTAAAAGCCGTAGTTGACGATGTGGCAAAAGCGGAAAGCCGCACTGTTCAAGGCGTTTGGGCTGAAATACATAGAACCTATGGGGTGCGTACTCTTCACGATTTGAAGAAAAACGACTACAACGATCTAATGGATCGGTTAGCTCGGCGGCTCCAAAAATAAAGAGAGAGGGTGATAAGCCCTCTCTCATATTTACAATTGACTTGCATAATGAGATTAACATGAAATTTGTTTTAGTAGCCTTAAGTCTCTTCCTTGTGGGATGTGGTGAAACACCAGAAGAAAACCGTAAAAAATCTGCTCAAGAGTTGTCAAAAAAAGTGATTATAGCGGAAGAAGCAAGTGATAAAGAAAGACAATTGATTATCAAGACATTAGCTTATCTCTTTTCGACACATTGCAAAGGTTTAGTCCAATACAGGTCATCCATAGAGAGCATTGAAGTATCATATGCAGACGATGAAAAAATTAAAAATGCTTATGAATGGGCACGAAAGCGTTACGGATGGTCATATTTTGTTGAACTTAAACCGAAAATCAAAGGTAAACCACAACTCGGAATATCAGACGCTGCAGGACATACGCTCTATTTCTATGCTGGTGTCGGTATGCTTAGCGGTATTTATGGACGAAAAGATGAGGGTAAAGAGATTTGTAGCCTTCCTGAAAGTCGCTTTCTCCCTGATGAAATGCTACGTTGAGCATAGATTACGACGCATTTTTGATCACTTCCGTTTTATATTGTCCAGAAACAAACTCAAAAAAATCTCATTATTTCTCATTCCTGTCCAGAAACCGCTTTTGGGTGCGTTAACCCTCTATCCCTTATAAACAGCCGTTCTAACGGTGAAATCACCTTGGAACCGTCTGTCCAGAATGAAACACCCCCCTACAGACAAGGGCCCAAGCCCGCAGACTCTACGGAGCATGGCAAAGCCCCGCGCACGATAAATCTGGACCCCAAAACCAACAGGAAACCACTTGACCTGAGATGCGTTCGGAAAAGGATAGTCCTGAGACGGTTCGAAGATTGCGTAAGGCAATCAGCCATGCTTATATTTTAATAAGTGGGGAGACGGAGGCAAAATTACCGATGGCCATAAGTGCAGTCATTCTTTGCGCGGGAGAAGCCACACGCTGGCATCAAAGTCCGCACATGCCAAAACAACTGGTTATGCTGGGGGGAGAAGCCCTCCTTCATCGCAGTGTTCGTTTGTTGAAAGAAAACGGCGTTTCTCAGATAACGGTTGTGGCACTTGACGAGCGGTTACGTGTTGAGGGGTGTGACTTTTTTTCTCCCGCAGACCACCTCTGGATTGTGGAAACTTTAAAATCCAGTGAAAGCCTGTGGGCGGAGCGAACCATCATTTTGCTGGGTGATGTCTATTATTCAGAAGCTGCCATGGCGCAGATTGTTGGGAATTCAGAAGAAGTCACTTTCTTTGGCAGGGAAGGGCCGAGCCCGATTACGTTAAGTTCGTCCGGGGAGCTGTTTGCGCTTTCATTTCAATCTTCGTTTCAGCGGCGATTAAAAGTGATCCTGAGCGAGGTGATTGAAAAGGCAAAACAGGGAAAATGGGGGAAGTTGTGGGATGTCTATGGTCGTATCGCAGGGCCTGAAGATGTGAATTTCAAAACTGCGGTAAAAGAGATTGAGAGGGTTTATTTCCATCGTATCTATGATTTAACCGAAGATGTGGATACGGTTGAAGAATTCAAGACCTTGCAGGCCGTGCACGGGTTCTGGCAGAAATGGCAGGTACGTTCATTGAATGAGGTGGTGCAAAATCCAGTCTGTTTAGCAGCTTATTTTGATTTTGGGAAATCTCTGTTCAATCGTCCTTCCTATGAGCAGGCCCTCGGCGTGTTCGATACTATCCTGAGAGTGCAGCCGGATCATACTGAGTGTAAATCCTTATTGGGACTGGACGAGCAAAGCACTCTTGACTTTTCGGCCTTTAAATCAGATGCAGAGGAAGAAAACCTGATCGTATCTGCGGCGGCTAATTATATACGTGAAATTGGACCGCGCACGCTCATGCTGTAGCTCAGGTTTTTCAAGCTGCGCAGCGATTATGGCGATATGATCGCAGGAAGGTGCGGGTATCTGTTGCAGGCCCTGATTGAGGGGGAAACCATCAGCGATAGTGATTTATTGTCTCTCGTTCTTGTTTTGCGTACCGAGAAAATAGATTTCACTGCCTGTGTTCGGCCAAATCCGAACGCGGACGGGTAACGCGACACGCTCCAAAATTCTGGATGACTTGCTGGTGTTGTTTCAATTGCCGGGTTTCGGTTATCAGGTCCGTAGGGATAAAGAGGATGGCAATTATCTGGATTTAGGCCGAGGCCTCTAACTGGCGCGCCAGATTTTCACGGGCTTGCTGGAGGCGCAGCATTTTGTTGATGAGCTCGGGCGTGTTGCCTTCTTTTTCCATCCGGCGTTTCAGCTTCTTGGCTTTTTTGCGCAGACCCTTGGCGCGTTCTTCCAGTTCTTTGTGATCGGCTTTCTTGACCTGTTTCAGCGCTTTCTCGTAGCCTTCCTTGTCGGTTGGACGGGCACTGCCGACGCTGTCTGCGGACAGCAAGATCGTGATGGAAGCGATCTGGCCGTTGCCTTTCACGTCCAGAATGCAAACGGAAAACCGTTCCCCATCCAGCACGCCGATCATGCAGGGGTAGGCCTTGGCATCCGGCAAATCAATGATGGCATCGATCATGGTCAGGCTCTGGCCCTGGCTTGAAAGACGTTTAAACATCTTGTGGGTGCGGTTCATGATCTGTTGTTTGCCGATGATGGTCGGTTGGGTTTGGCGGGCAAATACGACTTCCTGCGCATCCAGCATGCCTGCCAGTCCCATCAGGTCACGCGCATTAAAGCGTTTTACATATTCTTTTGTGGTTTCAACCGCTTTTACGAGATTTGCCATGCTGGTCCTACGTATAATTACTTGCTTATGTGAAGTGCCGTTCTTTGAATGATAAGTCAAGTTTCGATCGTGGTGATTGTATCTATCTATCTATCTGTTAAATCTTATAGGCAATCCGCAGGTTGCCCCAGTGGCGTTCCCGGATGAAGATCGGGGCATCGACTTCTTTGAGCAAAATCCGGTCATTCCCCACAACCCGATCATAGGTCTGGATCAGGCATGATGTGGTGTTACGCGACGCGCGCAGGCCTGCCGGGTCATCAAAGATACGGCGGTTGCGTGAATTTGCATCATTCCAGACCGGATCATCGCCTTGCGGTTTGGAATATTCTTCATTGTGGGTGGGCAGGAAACCCGATCGGGCCACAGCTGCGGCAAAGACAATATCCGGCAGACGTTTACGCAGGGCTTCCTGAATTTCCGGCAGATATTCATCGGTGATATTCAGATATTTGGTTGTGAATTGTTCCGGGTTGGAATTGGGGATGGTCTGGAAATCGATATCAAAGAAGTCTTCAATATCAATTTTCTTTTTGGCAATTGCATCTTCAAAGGCACTGGAAATGCGCACAGCCCCTTCAACCGCCAGATCAGAATAGGCCGCATCATGCTGACGGACCTTTTCAAGAATATCGACCACCTGGCCCGTCTGATTTTCGCTGATATTGACAAAGGCTACGTTGATCATGCGATCATTGATGTCGCGGATATCGGCTGTGATGGTGCCCAAGTCCGCATTGCTGATCTCGCACGGTCCTTTTTGCAAGGTGGGTTCTGGCTGGTGCAGGCGTAAGGAGGTCCCACCGATACCCAGGTCCGCCATACTGGCCTGATAGGTTTTGCCGCTGCTTTTGATCTGGATCAGCATGCCCATTGGGGTGCGGTCATATTCACGACGGTTGCCCGCCATGGATGATCTGAGCAGGACGCGCATGGCGTTGCTGAGGCCTTCTACATCGCGCACCACATTGCTGGAAATATTGGTGACTTTTCGCGCCATTTCCTGAGAGGCCACATTGCTTTCTGTCACTGTTTCCATGGTTTCGGTTACCTGGTGGGTATTGTCAGAAGCAACCGTTGCACTGCCGCTGATTTCCGATGTGGCGGCATATTGTTGTTCGGTGGCTTCGGTGATGCTGGACACATTGGACCCGATTTCCTGGATCAGGTTATTGACGGCTTCAATCTCGCGCGCGGCATGGTCGGTTGCGGTTTGAATTTCCGTTGCCTGCCGATTTACTTGTTCGATGGCTTTTTCGGTTTCTGCAGCCAGACTTTTGACTTCATTTGCCACAACGGCAAATCCTTTGCCGGCTTCACCAGCACGGGCGGCTTCGATGGTGGCGTTTAGCGCGAGCATACGGGTTTGGGAGGCCACGTTCTGTATTAGGGCGACAACGCTTGAAATTTCCATCGCTTTTTCTTCCAGGCTTTTGACCTTTTCCTGGCTGAGGCGGGACTGTTCAATGGCACGTTGCGCCAGGTCATCTGAAGATTGGACCTGACCTGCGATATTTTTGCTGGAGGCATCTAACTCTTCTGTCGCGGCAGCAACGGTTTGGATGGACTGGAAAGTCTGATTGATGGACTCGTTTGCGCTTTCGACCTGGGTTTCAAGGTTTTGTTGGGCGGTGTTTAGATATTCAACGCTTTCCTGCATCAGGCTGGTTTGGTCGGATACGCTCTGGATTGTGCCGTCGGCTTCACGCAAAATCTGGTTGGACATATTCAACAACTGATCACGCAGTTTTCTGTTTTCGCCGCGCTGAATATAAGTGGTCAGGGCCAGGTCAATATCCAGACAGACTGTTTTCAGCATGGATGAGATTTTCTTTGAAACCTTGGGTGCTTTAACCCGGTTTTTTTTGAGCGACGCTTCGATCAGTCTTTCGATCAGAAAGAAATAGCCGCCCAGATACCATCTTGGTTCCAGCCCGATGACCTCATGCACATTCCCGATCTGAATGGCGCGCGAGACATAGGCTTCTGAATATTCCCCGCTGAACAGATTTTCCCAATGGCCCAACTGTGCCTGGGTCAAGGTGGTGGTATCTGAATTGGCCGAGATGATCCCTTCGGTGGCTTCATATTGGCCCAGATGATTGTAAAAGGCGCCGATAATGTCCGGCAGGTCATCTTTAATCTCCTTAAAGAAGGCGTTCATCTCGCTTTTTGCTTCATCATCGATGCGCAAAAAATCCAGTCGGTTGTGAATGTCGGTATCGTCGCTCATGGGTCAGCCAGCCTCACTATTTATGTTCGGGGTTTATGTATGATGTTTTTGTTACCCGGTTATTTCAATTTGTAATGTCTTAAAGAAATCGCATTGAAGTGTGTTGTATTGTGGCGACAAAAGCAACAGAGATAAATAGGGAGGACCCCTTACTACAGAAGGGGTATATGGCTGAGATAAAACACAATTTTTTGTGTTTAGCTGTCGGTTTTTTGTTGGAATTCATCTGTAAATCCTTCCACCCATTTTCCATCAGGTGTAAAGGTGGCGATGACATAATCGTTTTCAAAGGCTGTGTTAAATCTCGGGTCGGTCAGTGCGCCCCTTGCGATTTGGTAGCAGAGTTTCGCTTTCGAAAAATCCAGCCCCTGCCCCGACGCTTTGCCATAGGCTTCATTCAATGTCCAGAATTTGTAGGCGCACAAGAGGCCGCCACTAAAATCTGGATAGAAGTTTGAAACCAGTTTTAGAATGTCACGGTCAGGATCGCAAAATTCGGTATCAATGCCAATCGGTCCGTCGTCACTCAGGGCGATACAAACCAGGTTTTGCGAGTGGCTGATGGATGCCCACAGGTGAATTTCTGCAGTTTGGAGGTGAAGAAGGATTTCACCGTTTTCTCCGGTGCTAATTTTCAGGTCCTGTGATCTGGTTTGCCAGTATTTTTGAAAGACAAACCGAATAAGGTAACGGGCTGTAAGGCTTTGCTGCTTTCGGTGGTTTTTTTTAAATCTCCGGGCGTATAGAATATCTTCTTCCTCACACCACTGCGCAATCCGTTCAGTGGTCTTCGGGTCTGTCAGATATGTCCTTGCGATCTTAAGCATGTGGCTTTCTTATCACGCTCTTGTCTTAGACTGAATGATTAATAATATCACCCTTGACCAAAGGGGTATTAATCGGTTTATTGGACGACCTATGATTGGTTTTCGGGAAGAATAATAATATGAACAAGTTTTTTAAACGTGGTCTGTTATCTGTATTTGTTTGCTTGTTGCTGACAGGTTGCTTTGGGCGCATCCAGCCACTTTATTCGGTTTATAATCACCCTGTTCCGTCGTCTGCTGATTTTATGTCTTTGCGTGAAATCAGCGAAGTGATTGAACTGTCGGCGGTCAACCGTAAATGGTTGGTGGAAGAGCAATATCCCGGCCTTTTGACCCTGACGTTCCGTAAGAAAACGCATATGGCAGTTGTGGAAGTGTCATTTGATCAGTCCAATTATTCCATCAAATATGTGAACAGCACGCATCTGCTTTATAACGGTACGACAATTCACCGTAACTATAACCGCTGGGTTGCCAATCTGGAACGTGACATCGAAATGAACCTCCAGAAAGCAGCGATCAGCCGCTAAAGCGCATGTCTCTGTCATTTAGCGTAACAAACTGGGCTGCATGGGGCGCGGGTCTCGAAACACGGGACGACTGGCTTTCATCGCAGCCTTTAGTTTTATCTGATGATGTTAATGCGTCTCCAAACATTAAAGACCTGCCGATGATGTTACGACGTCGCCTCAGTCACCTGGGGCGTATGGTTATGCGGGTGACCCATGATCTGGAGATGGAAGACAGCCTGCCGCTTGTCTTTTCTTCGCGCTATGGAGAAAGTGATCAGACGGTAAAGTTGCTGGAATCCCTCTCGGTCAAAGAGCCCTTGTCCCCGACCATTTTCAGCATGTCGGTTCACAACGGTCTGGCAGGCCTGTTTTCCATCACGACAAGAAACAAACAGCCCCATACCGCGATTTCAGCAGGTGCCGCCAGTTTTTGTAACGGTTTGCTGGAGGCTTGCGCGATGTTGCAGGTCAATCCTGAACAACCTGTTTTGCTGGTTCATTATGATGGTCCCCTATCGGATTTTTATGAGAACTTTGGTGATGAACGGGTGAAACCGATGGCTTTGGCACTGCGGCTGGAAAAGACAGGTAGAGACCCTCTGTCTTTTGCTGCTGTCAAGAATGTCGAAGCTGATTCTAAAGAAGATGCCGCTTTAAGCTTCATGGATTATCTTCTGAAAAATAAAAAAAGCTGGTCATGGAATGACGGGCGCACACAATGGAATAGTAGTTATGCTGGATAAATTAAATTATCTGCAGCGATTGATTTTTACGGGTCTTGCCTTCGCCTCTTTCAGTCTGGGGGGGCTGTTGCTGACCCTGACTGTTTTTCCGGTCATTGCGATCTGTTCAGGTGCGGAAGAAAAACGCATCAATCGCACACGCCGGATGATCCATCTGTGTTTTCGTCTGTTTGTTTTTATGCTGCGCATCACAGGCATTCTGGATTGTGAAGTTTATGAACGCGAACGTCTGAAAACAGCCAATGGCCGCCTGGTGGTGGCAAACCACCCCACCTTGCTGGATGTGGTGTTTTTGATCTCCATGATGCCGAAAGCCCAATGTATCGTGAAACATGAGCTTTGGGACAGCAAGTATCTGGGCGGTGTGATGCGTGCGGCGGGTTATATCCGCAACGATGGCGATCCGGAAGCTTTGTTTGAACAGTGCAAACGCGCGATTGAACTGGGCCATGATATCGTGGTCTTCCCCGAAGGCACACGTACCGTGCCGGGCAAGGACCTGAAATTTCAGCGTGGCTTTGCCAATATCGCAGCCCTGGTGCCTTGTGATATTCAGCCAGTGACCATATCATGTGTGCCGCCCAGTCTGGCAAAGGGGCAGAAGTGGTATGAAATTCCGCCGAAAAAGATGCAGTTCAATTTCTGGGTGGAAGAACAACTGGACATTCAGGCATATTTAGGCCATCAACCTCGATCAAAAGCCGTCAGACAGCTGACAAGAGAATTAGAACAACATTACTGTGGAAAAATGTCTCATGGATGAATTAGAATTGGAACTCAAGAAGCTGATCATTGAAGCCTTGAACCTTGAAGATATTGAACCGACAGAGATTGACAGTGAAGAACGCCTCTTTGTTGAAGGTTTAGGTCTGGATTCTATTGATGCATTGGAACTGGGTATGGAAATTCAGAAGAAATATGGCATTAAGATCAATTCTGAGACGGAAAATATCAAAACCCACTTTGCCTCTGTTGCAAATCTGGCAAAATTCATCACTGCGGAAAAGGAGGGCTAAGTTATGCTGAGCCGCGAAGAAATTTCCGATAAGCTGAATGAATATCTGCAAGACCTGTTTGAAGTCCCCGAAGAAGACATCACACCGGATGCGTTGCTGTTTGAAGACCTGGATCTGGACAGCATTGATGCTGTTGACCTGGTGGTAAAACTGCAGGAACTGACAGGCAAGAAAATTCCACCGGAAGAATTCAAGACGGTGCGGACCGTTAATGACATCGTGGAACGTGTACACGCGCTGGTGTCTGAATAACGTCCGATGAAACCGGGTGTTAAAGTTAAGCCACTGGTGGTGTTGCTGACCCTGTTGGGTCTTGCCTATCCGTTTGCGGTTTATTTTGGCCTGCAGGTTTTCTCTCCGCTTACCATTGCCTTTTGCCTGTTGGGTTTCCTTGCCATCCGCCTGTTTGTGCAGTGGCGGGAAAAAAAGCAGATGATTGAAATGGTCGCTTTGGTGCTGACCCTCATCTGTGTTGCCGTTCTGATGGTGGTGGATCAGATGCTGGCGGTGAAATCCTATCCGGTGGCGTTGAGCCTCAGTCTGGCGGCGGTCTTTTCTTATTCTGTGCTGCATCCGCCGACTTTCATTGAACGGTTTGCCCGCCTGTTAGAGCCGAACCTGAACGAAAAGGGTGTGCGCTATACGCGGAAAGTCACCGTGGTCTGGATTGGGTTCTTTATCGTAAATGCCAGTATTTCAGCGGGCACGGCTCTCTATGGGGACCTGGATGTCTGGACCTTTTATAACGGATTTCTCTCTTATATTTTCATCGGTGTTGTGATGGGGATTGAATTGCTGGTGCGTCAATTTGTGAAAAAGCAACATGTGGGAACTGCCCATGATTGATCTGTCCCGTCTGCTGCAAAGTGATCGCATGGCACCTGTTACGCCTGACATTGATTTTGCCCAGTTTAAAAAAGACGTCGCCCATAATGCAGCATGCGTTAACTCAGATGATGTGGTTCTGTTTGAAACCAGCAGCTATAAATTTCTGGTCGGGGTTATGGCGGTGTTGCAGGCAGGTGCGCGTCTGTCCTTGCCACCCAATGATGCGGAAAAGACATTGGCATCAATGTCCGGCACGCGACTGCATGTGGAACTGGGCGGTGAAGGTGAGTTTGAATTTCGCCCTCTTGACCCAGAGACAAGCATACTGGATTTTTACACCTCGGGTTCAACGGGTGAATCAAAATGTGTGCGAAAGACTCTGCGTCAAATCGAAAATGAAATTACGGTTTTGCAGGAGACCTGGGGCGATGTGATAGACGGTCATTTGGTGCTGGCAACAGTGTCGCATCAGCATATCTATGGCATGTTGTTCAAGGTGCTGTGGCCGATCTGCGCGGGCCGTCCATTTTATGATGAAATGTTTGAATATTGGGAACATCTGGTACCCCATGTCACGGCTGAAACTGTTATTGTGTCTTCACCTGCGCATTTAACCCGCTACCCTGAACTAGGGGAAGTGAACACGCCGAAGATGATCTTTTCATCCGGTGGACCTTTGCCGTTGGACGCTGCGCTTGAGACACAGCAGATTTTCAACCAAACCCCGATGGAAGTCTTTGGCAGCACTGAAACCGGTGGGGTAGCCTATCGCCAGCAAACCGGGCCGTCCATCCCCTGGCGCCCGTTTGACGGGGTGGAAACCACATCGGATGAAGACGGCGTTCTGTCCATTCGATCATCCTATCTGGCTGATGAGAACTGGTATGAAATGAGTGACCGGATCGAGTTTCTGGATGACAATCGTTTCATGATGAAAGGGCGCATTGACCGCATTGTGAAGGTGGAAGGAAAACGTGTTTCCCTACCCGAAGTCGAAGCGGTTTTGTGTGACCTTGATCTGGTGGAAGCCGCTGCTGCCTTGATTACGCCAGATGCGCGCCAGTCTTTATCTGCGGTGGTGGTGTTAAGTGCGGCCGGGCAAGAAAAACTGGGTGAGGTCGGGGAGTTCCGCATGGGGCGTTTCCTGCGATCTGTCATGAAAGGGTCACTTGATCAGGCAGCCCTTCCAAGACGTTGGCGCTTTGTGGATGAAATACCCGTTAATTCCCAAGGGAAACGCTTGATGGCAGATTTACTTCGGTTATATTAGCGACCATGAAAACGTGGAAAGATAGCAAAATAGAGCCTGAAATAAAGGCCACGCGTGTGGCGGGATCAATCGTGGAATTGGACCTGATCCCAACGGCTGACTTGTTTCAATTTCAGGGCCATTTCCCTGATCACCCCATAATGCCCGGGGTGGGGCAGTTGGATTGGGCAGTTAAATTTGCACGCAAGCATTTTTCACTCTCTCAAAGCATTACTGAAATCAGCCAGTTGAAGTTTCGCGATCTGATGCTGCCGGATACAGAAGTTGTTTTAACGCTGGAACATGATGCGGATAAAAGCCGGGTGAAATTTTCTTATTCCAGTGGGGAACAGGTTTTTTCCTCTGGCATTTTGAAGCTGGCAAGCACATGACGGTAAAGCTTTGTGCGGTTGTGCCCAGCCATAACCATTATCTGGTTATTGAAGAGGTGGTAAAGGGCCTGCGCGCCTCCAGCCTGCCTGTGTTTATTCTGGATGACGGCAGCTCAGAACCCACTAAATCCACCCTTGCGCAATTGCATGATCCAAACAATAAAATTTTTGTCACCCGCTTTGATCAGAACCGGGGCAAAGGTTGCGCAGTGATCGAAGCCTTCCGGATTGCAAAGGCTGCGGGATATACCCATGCGGTACAGGTGGATGCAGACGGGCAGCATGACGTCGAAGCTTTACCGCGTCTGTTAGGTTTGGCGAAAGATCACCCCGAAGCGCTGGTATCTGGTCAGCCCATTTATGATGAAACCATACCGAAATCGCGTAAAATTGCGCGCTGGATTACGCATTTCTGGGTTTGGATTGAGACATTGTCCTTTCAGATTTCAGACAGTATGTGCGGCTATCGGGTTTATCCATTGGCAGAAAGCCTGAACGTGGCCGATGAAGAAACCGTCGGTCAGCGCATGGATTTTGATACCGAAATTATGGTCCGTTTGTTCTGGCGGGGCACCCCCACCATTATGACGCCAGTGAAGGTGACTTACCCGGAAAACAACACATCGAACTTTGATGTGGTAGCCGATAATGTGCGCATCACCAAGATGCATACACGTCTTGTGTTTAATATGCTGTTTCGCTTGCCCAGCGTTTTGAAGAACCGTCCGAAAAAGCCGAAAATTGCGTCTAAATGGGCGACTATTGATGAACGCGGCATGGCCTGGGGGCTGAAGTTTCTGGCAACGACTTACAAGCTGTTGGGGTATCGCGTTTGTTGGGTGGTGATGCAGCCGATCCTGTTTTATTTCTTTGTCACCGGAAGCGTGCAAAGAAAGGCTTCGCGCCAATATTGGGAAAAGATTTATGCCGCAGAAGGTCGGGTTGAAAAGCCAGGCCTGTTGCAGCTGTGGTCCCATACACGATCCTTTGGGCGCATGGCGCTGGATAAATTTTCCGCCTGGATGGGCGACGTGACGGAAAGTGACCTGATTATCCCCAACGAAGAAGAACTGGAAGCGGTCATCGCACAGGACAAAGGTGTTTTGGTCTTTGCTTCGCATTTGGGGAATATCGAGATTTGCCGTGCGCTGTCCAAATCACGCAATGACGTAAAAATCACTGTTTTTGCCCATACCAAACATGCGGTCAAATTTAATGAATTGTTATCAGCCTATAATCCGGATGCAGCCATGGATGTGGTGGAAGTCACCGACATGGGGCCATCAACCGCGATTGATCTTCAGGAACGATTGGATGCCGGGGAATGGGTGGTGATTGCAGGGGACAGAACGCCCGTGGATGGGGATAAACGTTTGTCCTATGTACCGTTCCTTGGCAAAGATGCGCCGTTTTCGCAGGGGCCAATGATCCTTGCCGCCCTGTTGAAGTGTCAGGTCTATTCCATGATCTGCATGAAGGAAGACGACAAATACCGCGTGTTTTTTGAAAAGCTGTCTGATCAGGTCACATTGCCACGTAAAACCCGCAAAGAAGCGCTGGATCAGGAAATCGGGCAATATGCCCGATTGCTGGAGCGTCATTGCAAAAAATACCCTCATCAATGGTACAACTTTTTTGACTTTTGGGCCGAAGGTCAATAAACCTAAACTACAAATTTTTTTGAAAGAATAAGATGCTGCACATGCCTGTCATTACCTTTGGTGAAAAGCCACTTACAATTGAAGATATCCATGCGATTGCCATGGGCAAAGCGCAGGCCCAGGTCTCTGATGATCCGGCTTTTGTGCAGAAGATTTCGGCGGGCGCGGACTACCTTAGCGGCGTGCTGGAAAAGACAGGTGTTCTTTACGGCATCACGACAGGGTATGGTGATAGCTGCACACGCGGTGTGCCGGAAAAACTGGTTCATGAACTGCCGATCCATCTGTCACGTTTTCATGGCGTAGGGATGGGTAAGCTCTTGACCCCACAACAATCACTTGGTGTGGTCGCTGTGCGTTTGGCGTCCCTGACCAAAGGTATGTCCGGTGTCAGTATGGACCTGATGCGCCAGCTTGAACTGCTGTTGGAACATCAGATCGCCCCTGTTATCCCCGAAGAAGGATCCGTTGGGGCCAGTGGGGATTTGACGCCGCTTTCCTATGTGGCGGCTGTCCTGATCGGGGAACGTGATGTGTTCTATAAAGGGGAGCGTCGAGCGGTCAAAGATGTCTATGCAGAACTCGACATCAAGCCCTTGGTCATGCGTCCTAAAGAAGCTTTGGCGATCATGAACGGCACCGCTGTCATGACAGCCATGGCGGTGACGGCCTTTAAAAAAGCGGACTACCTCGCCCGTCTTTGTTCCCGCCTGACCACCTTGACCTCCATCGGCCTGTTAGGCAACCCTGAACATTTTGATGAAGTTCTCTTTTCCGCCAAGCCACACCCGGGGCAGGCAGAGATTGCAAAACGTGTGCGTGATGATTTGAACGGCGGGGTGAGCGATGAGCCGTTGCACCGTCTGCAGGATCGTTATTCTGTTCGTTGTGCACCCCATGTGATCGGTGTGTTGCAGGATATGCTGCCCACCTTCCGCCAAATCATCGAGACAGAGATCAACAGCGCAAATGATAACCCGATCATTGATTTTGAAAATGAACGTGTGCTGCACGGTGGACACTTCTACGGTGGGCATATCGGTTTTGTGATGGATAGTCTGAAAAATCTGGTCGCCAATCTGGCTGACCTGGTGGATCGTCAGATGGCTTCGCTTGTGGATGTGAAATTCAACAACGGTCTGCCAAGCAATCTGTCTGGTGCAGAAGGTGAACGCGCGCCGATCAACCATGGCCTGAAAGCCCTGCAAATCGGGGTTTCTGCCTGGACGGCGGAAGCTTTGAAAAACACCATGCCGGCCAGTGTTTTTTCGCGTTCAACGGAATGTCATAACCAGGATAAAGTCAGCATGGGAACAATCGCCGCACGTGATTGCCTGCGCGTTCTGGAACTGACGGAACAAGCCATCGTCGGCCATATGCTGGCCTGCTGTCAGGCTGTGCGTCTGCGCATTCGTCAGGGGGAACTGTCATATGATCGCCTGTCTGCAGATGTGGCTGAATTCCAGAAAATGCTGGAAGCCGACATCCCCTTTGTGGATGAGGATGAACCGTTGGAAGGTGTGTTGAACCTGTTGATGACACGCATCGCCAACCAGCATTGGTCTTTGTACGAGTAAGTATTGATGATTTCGGCCTCGGTTCAAATACAAGCGCAATTTTACCATCTGGACCCGATGGAAGTGGTCTGGCATGGCAATTATGTGCGCTTCTTTGAACAGGCCCGCTGTGCCTTGCTGGATAAGATCGATTACAATTATCCGCAGATGCGTGACAGTGGCTATGTCTGGCCGATTGTTGATATGCGGGTAAAGTTCGTGCGTCCCGTTACTTTTGGGCAGAACATCAATGTGGAAGCCACGATTGCGGAATATGAAAACCGCCTGAAGATCAATTATCTGATCACGGATGTCGAAACAGGTGAAAAGATCACCAAAGGTTTCACCATTCAGGTGGCGGTCGATGCTGAAACCCAGGAAATGGAATTTGAAAGCCCGGTCATTTTGTTTGACAAGATAAAAGAGGCCACATGCGCATCCTGATCGTTCTGTCATGCTTGCTGTTCAGTTTTGACCTTGCTGCCCAGGACCGCCCGGTCGTCTTGGCAGAAGGGGAAGGGTTGGCTGGGACCTTTTCGCAGAAGCGATATCTCGCCGGGTTTGATCGCGCCATTGAATCAAACGGGACCTATTCCTTTGATCGGGAAATCGGACTTTTCTGGAAAACACTGACGCCGTTTGCCACCACATTGGTGATCAATGAAACAGGCATGATGCAAAGTGTGGACGGGCAGGAAACCATGAAGATCTCGCTGGACCAGTTCCCCGCGCTAAAGACCCTGCATGATGTGTTATCCCTTTCCATGCTTGGGCGCTGGGATGTGCTGGAAGAAAAGTTTGGCACCAAGCTCGTGCCGGATGCTGATGGCTGGACGCTGTCTTTTGATGCGCCAGCCGATGCCCCCTTCAAATCGGTCTTCTTAAAAGGTGGCCTTTATCTGGATCGGTTGGAAATCATTAAGCCGCAAGAGGACAAAGATGAAATTACTTTTGCCGATCAAACAGTCTTTCAGGTGAAAGAATGAGGCGCATTGGCACCATCGTCTGGTCACTGGTGCTTGTCCTTAGCCTGATTATAATCAGCGTGCGTTTTGCTGATGAAATCCCGGTGGAAACAGATTTCCTATCTCTGCTGCCCGATGAAGAACAAAGCCCCTGGGTGCGCGAAGCCAATCAGCGCATGAAAGATCAGGTGACCCAACGCGTTATTGTTCTGATCAAGGCAGACGATTTTAAGAAAGCTGCTTCGTTTGCAGATGAAATGGTCACGGCTCTCATGCCTTTTGCCACTCTCAGCCAATCTGAAAAGATGATTGAAAATCTGGGCGAAACCTTGTTCCAGCATCGCAGCGGATTGCTGTCTGATCAGGACCGCATCTGGTTGCAACAGGGCGACGCGGACAAAGTCGTCAAGCGGGCCTGGGCACAGATTATGTCGGCATTCGGTTTTAGTGATGCCAAGATGATCCGCCAGGATCCTTATCTGCTTTTCCCTGCTTATCTGGCGGGACAGAAACAACCGTCTAACAAGATCAAAATGGTTGATGGCTGGCAGGTGATTGATGGCCATATTCTGTTGTCCTTCACCCTGAAAGGCGAAGCCTTTGATCAGACCTTTCAGGCAGAATTCGTGCGGACCTTTGAAAGCCTGACCCCGCCTGAACGGAGTGACGTGATCAAGACAGGCGCTGTCTTTTATGCAGAACGTGGTGTGGAACAGGCCCAAAGCGAAGCCACTTTTATCGGTGCGCTTTCGCTGGCCGGGATCATCCTGCTGAATATTATTTTCTTAAGAAGTCTACGTCCAATCCTGCTAGCGCTGCTGGCGATTTCATCCGGTGTCATCGGCGGGCTTGGGGTGTGCCTGTTGATCTTTGGCAAGCTGCATCTGATGGCTTTTGTCTTTGGGGCTGGTTTGATCGGTATTGCGGTGGATTACACCTTTCATTACTGCTGTGATGCGGTGGGGGATGATGCATCGTCCGGTTTGCTGCGCACAAAAAATATCGCAAAACCTTTGACGCTGGGCGTGATCAGTTCGTCCCTTGGGTTTCTTATTCTTGCAACAGCACCGTTTCCAGGGTTGCAGCAAATTGCTGTATTTGCGACTGTCGGGCTGGTGATGGCCTATGTCTGTGTCATGTGCATTTATCCGTTTGTGGATCGATCTGCTGGGGCGATGCATTTCAAGCGCACGTTCGGATTTGATCACAATTGGTGTTTCATCATCGGCGGTGTGTCTGTCTTGCTGGCAATGGCCGGGGCCTGGACAATCCATGTGGATGACGATGTGCGCCGCTTGCAGAGCCTGCCTGTGGATTTAAAGGTCGAAGAAGAAATGATCCGCAATATCACAGGCCTGGACAATGCAACGCGCCTGTTGCTGGTCAAAGGTGCAGATGAAGAAGCGATCCTGCAAAAAGAAGAACAAATTCTGATCAAGCTTGAAAACCTGCGTGAAAGCGGTGCGCTGGTTGCCTATCAATCCATGGCGCAGGTCGTTCCGTCCTTAAAACGCCAGAATGAAAATCGTCAACTGATCGAAGATAATTTGCTGGGGGGAAAGCTGGATCAGCATTTGGAACTGATCGGCATGAAACCGGGGGCTGGCAGTTATGATGATGTGTCTTTCCTTAAACCTGATGGCTTGCTGCCTGATTTCCGCCTTTCCCCAGAGCTGCATCTTGTCCGTCTAAGCGGGGTTACGGATCTGGATGCATTGTCTGCGCTGGCAGAAGGCGACGCGGCGGTGCGTCTGGTTGATCAGGCAAAAGATATCAGTGAGACGCTTGGCAAATACCGTGAACGGGCTTTGATCCTGATTGGGATTGCCTGCTGTGTGATCTGGGGCTTTTTGACGAAAGCCTATGGGGTTAAACGGGCCAGTCTGATTTTGTCCGTGCCTGTCAGTGCGGTCGTCATGACGCCTTTTATTGCGGCTGTGTTTGGGGAAAGTTTTACCTTCTTCAACGCCATGGCGTTGTTGCTGGTTCTGGCGATTGGTCTGGACTACGCGCTCTTTAATTTCGAAGCAGATAGCAATAAGCAATCGGCAGTTATGTTGGCCAATAGTTTATCGGCAGCTTCCACAATTATGGCCTTTGGATTATTGGCGTTAAGCGATATGTATGCCATCCATGCGTTTGGCGTGACAATTCTGATCGGGATTTCCATTGCCTATATGCTGGCACCTCTCGTGCAAAATAAAAAACAAGAAAGTCTGAAATTATGAATACTCAATTTGACGTGGTGATTATCGGGGCTGGCCCCAGTGGCAGTGTGGCTGCAAGCCTGCTGGCCAATCGCGGCGTAAAGGTGCTGGTGCTGGAAAAACTGGAATTCCCGCGGTTTATCATTGGGGAAAGCCTCTTGCCACAATCCATGGAATTTCTGGAAAATGCAGGTTTGTTGAAAGATGTGATTGAACATGGTTTCCAGTTTAAAAACGGGGCGGCCTTTGGTTGGGAAGAACGCGGCAGTTTGATCGATTTTCGTCAGAAATCATCTGAAGGCTGGGGCACAACTTATCAGGTGCAGCGCGCGAATTTTGATAAATTGCTGGCTGATGCTGCCGGGACCAAAGGCGCGGATATCCGTTACAATCACGAAGTCTTGAGTGTTGATCTGTCCGGTGACTTATCCGTCATCCGTGTGAAAGATGATCAGGGCACAGAATTTGATATTCAGTGTAAATTCCTGCTGGATGGCAGTGGGTATGGCCGCGTCTTGCCGCGCCTGCTGGACCTGGAACGTCCGTCCAGTTTCCCGGTACGAAATGCGCTTTTTACCCATATGAAAGACAATCTGCACAGCAAGGATTTTGATCGCAATAAAATCCTGATCACCATTCATCCGGAACAGAATGATATCTGGTACTGGCTCATTCCCTTTTCTGATGGCACGTCTTCGGTTGGTGTTGTGGTGCGCCCGGAAGTGCTGGAAACCTATGAAGGAGATAATTCCCAGAAGCTTTGGACCCTGTTGCGTGAAGCTGAAAAGCTGGGCGTCCTGCTGGATGATGCCGAAGAAACCCGCCCGGTTGGGCAATTGTCTGGGTATTCCTGTGACGTAACGCATTTGTGTTCTGATAAATTCGCTTTGTTGGGTAATGCCGGAGAATTTCTGGACCCGGTCTTTTCATCCGGCGTCACCATTGCGTTGAAGTCGGCCAACCTTGTGGTCGATCCGCTGATGCGTCAGCTGGAAGGCGAGACTGTGGACTGGGATAAAGAATATGCAGATCCGTTAAAGGTTGGGGTCAGCTGTTTCAAGGCCTTTGTTGAAAGCTGGTATGAAGGCCCGTTGCAGAAGATCATCTTCAATTCACCGCAAGGAGAAAACTCCATCCGTGATATGATCACTTCCATTCTGGCGGGCTATGCCTGGGATGAGAAAAACCCCTTTGTACAGGAACCGCGTAAATATCTGAAAATGGTCGCTTCGCAATGTCCTTAAAGTCCGTCCTTACCGTAATCTTCTGTTTGTTTCTGGTCGGCTGTAGCACACAGCCGAAAACAGAGAGCGTGGATTTCCCCAAGTGGGCCCTGCCGTTTGAAAAGGTGGAAGTGGTCCAATTGTTAAAAGGGGATTATGCGCAAAAACAGTTTGTGTTTCAGGTGGGGCTCAGCATGAAAGAAGACGGCCTGTCCCTGATCGCACTGGACAGTATGGGGCGGCGTGCGTTTTCTGTCTTCTGGGATGACAATGGGGTAACGGCGCAAAAAGCAAATTGGATGCCGGATATGGTGCGCGCGGAATATATTTTAAAAGACATTATGATGGCCTATTGGCCGATTGATGCGCTGGGCGTGTTTGATGAAAGTGTGCGCCAGGTCGGCAATGAACGGATTGTCGAAAACAACGGAGATAAGACCCTGTCGATCTATAGCCCGTCGCAGATGGATCGCTGGAATGGCAAAGTCGTGATTGAAAATCATGTCCTGGGATATCGCATCGAAATTCAGTCCAAACGGATGAAGGGGGCATCATGACATTTTATCTGAATGCCCTGGGGATCGTGAACCCGCTGGGCTGTGGCAAAGAAGCCGTGGCGGCAAATCTGTTTGCAGGATCGCAAGCTGGGCTAAAACAAAATGACAGCTATATCCCCGATCAAACGGTCTATGTGGGCGAAGTGGATGGCGTGTTGCCGACAATCCCGAAACATCTGGAAGAACATAACAGTCGTAATAATCAGCTTGCCCTGGCGGCTTTATCTGAAATCAATGAGGACGTGTCGGCTTTGATTGCCAAATATGGGGCTGATCGCATTGCCGTTGTGGTCGGGACCAGTACATCAGGCATTGGGGATAACGAAGCGGGCATTGCGGCAAAGGTGAATGACGGAAATTTCCCTGATGATTATGATTACCAACGTCAGACGGTGTCTGATCTTTCGAAGTTTATTCAGAAATATTTGGATTTATCTGGTCCGGCCATGACCGTATCAACGGCCTGCACGTCCGGGGCGAAAGCGGTGGCATCGGCTGCGCGCTGGATCGAAGCCGGAATTTGTGATGCAGCCATCGTAGGCGGTGTGGACAGTCTGTGTGGTCTGACGTTGAACGGTTTTAACGCCCTTGATTCTTTATCAAAAGGCAAATGTCAGCCCTTTAGCAAAAACCGCGATGGCATCAATATCGGTGAAGGCGCAGCCCTCTTCATCCTGAGCCGCGATGTGGGTCCGGTTGAATTCTGTGGGTATGGCGAAACATCGGATGCCTATCACATCAGTGCGCCTGCGCCAGATGGCGATGGCGCATTAAAGGCGATGGTCCTGGCAAAGGGCGATGCAGAGGTGGCCTATGTAAATTTGCATGGCACGGCGACACAGCTGAATGATGCCATGGAAGCAAAAACGGTGAATACGCTTTTGGGCACAGATGTCCCCTGCAGTTCAACCAAGGCCCTGACCGGGCATATGCTGGGGGCAGCGGGGTCGAACGAACTGGGCTTTTTATGGTTATCCCTGCAGCATAACAAACTGCCGCCTCATGTGTGGGATGCGGTTGAGGATGAGGAAAATCCACGTGTGCGTTTTGCCAAACAAGGTGAAGAATTTGATCCGGCTGATAAAGTGCTGCTGAGCAATTCCTTTGCCTTTGGCGGGAACAATATCTGTCTTGCGCTCAAGAAAGGGGAGGGATAAAGATGGATTATGCCATTGAAGATTTGATTGCACACGATCACCCGATGATCCTGGTGGATCGCGTCCTTGACCACGATCAGGAAAAGATCGAAACCACCGTGACCATCCATGAAGACACACCGTTTCTGGAAGATGGGATGGTTCCGGCCTATGTCGCTGTTGAATATATGGCACAGTCCGTTGCGGCCTATAGCGGAGCCTGTGGTCTGGAACAGGGCGAAGAAGTCCGCATTGGTTTTTTGCTGGGATCACGCAAAATCAAGCTGATGTGTGACGGGTTTGCCATTGGCGATACGCTGCATATCGAAGCCAGTTCTTTATACAACGACGGGGAAATGGCCTCGTTTGATTGTGTCACAAAAAAAGACGGACAAACCGTCGTTGAAGCACGTCTGAATGTCTATCAACCAAGTAAAGAAACTTTAGAAATGGAGAAACCAACCGATGGGTAGAACGGTTTTGGTGACAGGGGCCAGTAAGGGCATTGGGCAGGCAATTGCGGTGCGATTGGCGAAAGACGGCTTTGGCATTGTGGTCCATTATGGCCGTGATCAGGCGGGTGCAGAAGAAACTCTGTCACAGGTTATCGAGGCCGGATCAGGCGGGCGTCTTATTTCTTTTGATATTTCTGATCGTGAACAATGCAAATCCGTGCTGGAAGCCGACATGGAAGAACATGGGGCGTACTATGGTGTTGTACTGAATGCAGGTGTCACCAGTGACACGGCCTTTCCCGCCATGACGGATGAAGATTGGGACGGTGTGATCCATACCAATCTGGACGGGTTTTACAACGTACTGCGCCCCTGTACCATGCCGATGGTGTCTGCTCGCAAAGGCGGGCGCATTGTTGTGATGTCTTCGGTATCCGGTGTGATGGGCAACCGGGGCCAGGCAAATTATGCGGCTTCCAAGGCAGGCTTGATCGGGGCGGCCAAATCTTTGGCTATTGAACTCGCCAAACGTAAAATCACGGTTAACAGTGTGGCACCCGGCCTGATCGGTACACAGATGCTGGACGATTTGCCGATTGACGAAATTAAAAAAGCCATCCCTATGCGCCGTGTTGGTACGGTGGAAGAAGTGGCGGGGACCGTCAGCTTCCTCTGTTCAGAAGATGCGGGCTATATCACCAGACAGGTTATTTCCATTAACGGAGGAATGTTCTAATGCGCAGAGTTGTTGTGACCGGGATGAGTGGTGTCACGGCCCTTGGAAATGACTGGCCTACGGTTCGCGATGCTTTTCGTGAAGGATGCACGGGCATCAAACATATGGAAAGCTGGGACCGTTATACGGATTTGAACACCCGTCTGGCTGGACCTGTGATCGATTTTAACGTGGATAAACGCTACCCGCGCAAAAAGCTGCGCAGCATGGGGCCTGTGTCGCGCATGGCGGTTTACGCAACCGAAATGGCACTGACGGATGCAGGCTTGCTGGATGATCAGAACCTGTTTGACAGTGGTCGCATGGGGGTTTCTTACGGATCGTCCTTTGGCAGCACCAAGCCCGTGATTGCTTTTGCGGAATTGATGAGCGAAGGCACTATGCGCAACCTGACCGCCACCAGTTATGTGAAGATGATGAGCCATTCAGCCGCCGTTAACATCGGCGTGTTCTTTGGGCTGAAAGGTCGTGTAATTCCCACGTCCAGTGCCTGTACGTCTGGATCACAAGGCATCGGTTATGCGTATGAAGCTATTAAATACGGTATGCAGGATGTGATGGTGGCTGGGGGGGCAGAAGAATTATGCCCATCCATGGCCGCTGTGTTTGATACGCTTTATGCCACATCTGTTCGCAATGAAGAACCACACTGCAGCCCGCGCCCGTTTGATAAAGACCGCGACGGTCTGGTTATCGGCGAAGGCGCAGGCAGTCTGATTTTGGAAGATTATGATCGGGCGAAGGCACGCGGTGCAACCATCTATGCGGAAATCGTCGGGTTCGGAACGAACTCTGATGGCAACCATATTACCCAGCCGACGCGCGAAACCATGGAACTGGCGCTTCGTTCTTCGCTGAAAGATGCAAACCTGGATGCGGGCGCGATTGATTATGTCAACGCACACGGCACGGCAACAGACCGTGGGGATGTGGCGGAAAGTCATGCAACATTGGCCGTCATCGGGGATCAAACCCCCATCCATTCGCTGAAGAGTTATTTCGGGCATAGTCTGGGAGCTTGCGGGGTGATCGAAGCCTGGCTGGGTCTGGAAATGATGCGCGATGGCTGGCTTGCACATACGGCTAACCTGGATAATCTGGACCCGGAATGTGCCGATCTGGATTATGTGGTCGAGGAAGGCCGTTCGCTGGATATGGAATATATGATGTCGAACAACTTTGCCTTTGGCGGCATTAATACCTCCCTGATCTTCAAGAAAACCGTCAGTTAAATGGGCCTTCACTGTCTGCTGATTTCCATCAATCAGGTGCAAACACCTTATGTGGTGCACCCGCTTGGCATGGCCCATATTGCCGGGGCGCTGGAAGAAGCAGGCCATTTTGTGCGCCAGTATGACGTGCTGGCCGAAGGCGGACTTTCTGGTCTTGACGGGGTGTTTGCCGATCAATGTTTTGATGTGGTTGGCATTTCCATCCGCAATATTGATACGGTGGATAGCGCAGATCCGCAGTTCTTTTTAGGTACGGCCTTTCAGGCGATATCTGAGGTCAAACGCAAAACTGATGCGCCCATCATTCTGGGGGGCGGGGCCTTTACTTTGTTCCCCGAATTGATCATGCAAAACCTCAAGGCCGATTATGGCGTCATGGGGGAAGGGGAAATTGCGGTTTGTGATCTGGTCGGACAGATTGAAAAGGGCACAGCCCCAGCCCGTGGAACCATCCTTCGGGGCACATCGCTTTCAACGGGGGCATGGCAGTCGGTTAAATATGACCCAATGATCACGGACTATTACAGCCGTCGTGGCGGGATGTTGAACGTGCAGACCAAACGCGGCTGTCCGTTTCGTTGTGATTATTGTTCCTATCCCACACTGGAAGGTAACGTCTATCGCTATCGCGACCCGAAAGAGGTGGTGGATGAGGTTGAACGGATCAAACAGGATTTTGGCTGTAAATATCTGTTCTTCACGGATTCAGTCTTTAATGACCTGAAAAATCGTTATCTGGAGATTTGTGAAGAACTGATCCGGCGGGGCAACAAGATGCCCTGGTGCGGTTATTTTCGCCCGTCTCATCTCACTAAAGAAGCCCTGCAGATCATGAAACGATCCGGTCTGCATGCCATGGAATTTGGCACGGACGCGGCCAGTGATCAGACCCTGGCGGGCATGCACAAGGCCTTTCGTATGGACGATGTGTTTGAAAGCCACCGACTGGTGCGGGAGTTGGATATCCCCGCCGCCCATTTCGTCATCTTTGGCGGCCCGGAAGAAACGAACGAGACCTTGCGTGAAGGGCTGGAAAATATGCGACAGTTGAACGGTGCGGCTGTTTTTGGTTTTAGCGGTATTCGCATTTTACCCCATGCCCCCATCCAGAAACGTGCTGTGTCAGAAGGGGTGATCGGGGCGGATGATGATCTGCTGGAACCTGTCTTTTATTTCTCCCCCCATCTGAAACGCACTGAGATGGAAGAAGAAATCACCAAGGCTTGGGCCGAAGATACTACCAAAATCTTCCCGGTGTCAGACAGTCTGGCGTCCATCAATGTCATGCATAAAGCCGGGATGGTTGGCCCTTTGTGGGACAAGCTTTTATAAGTGCCTGTCCCACAAAAGGCCGTTGATTATTTACCTGCAAGACGTTGCAGCATGGCATTGACGGCGGCCATCTGATTGCCTTTTTGGTTGAAGTAATCCGCACTGTCATAGCCCCACCAGTCCCAGCAGCCTTTGGGGTTGCCAGACAGGTTGGATGAGGTCTGCGGATAAAGAATGATCATGTTGTTGCTATCGGCCCAACGGTTATAGCCTGTGTTTTCAACGTACGTCATGCCGATAGTGGCAACGTTTTGCTGGCAGCCATGAAAGACGATATGGACTTTGCAAGCCTCTCCATCCGTGCAAGCCTGCGGGATAAAGGCATAGCCGTCATCTGCCATGGAATGGCTGGTTGGATTTTTAAGGAATTCACCCTGGTTAAAGCTGATGATCTTGCCGGACAGTTTTTCAGCAGGGGCTTTTAAATCATCGCCATAAATATGTTTTAAAACATTGCCAGCACCGTCACGGTCACAATTGTTGATGAAAGGTGTTTTGGCAACGGTGGAACAGGGATTGCCGAAATCATTGGTCATCATGGCATGGCCGGTTGCAACCGTATCGACATAGCGAATATGATTTTTTTCAATACCTGCGGCTTCATAAAATACCGGGATTTGGGCGACGACTTTCGGGGAAACGGTTTCGTCTTTGGTGCCGCCGAAGATATAGACCTTGTTTCCTTTCAGGTTTGCCAGATCATCGATCAGTTTTTGTTCTGCAATCATTTTGGCATTTTCGGCCAGTTCCTTGCCATCCGGCTTTCCGGTGATGAAGTTGGCTTTCATACATTTACCAAGCGCCGTCATCAAGGACCCGTCCGCGCAGTTATATGGCCCGCCTGCAAAGATGCCTGCACCTTTTAGGGTACTGGAAAAGGCCACATGGAACTGGTCCGCCATAAAGCCGCCCGAAGACAGGCCGGAAACAGATGTTTCTGCCAGATCAACGTTATAAGACGGCAGCGGGTCGGCCGCCATCAGGGCAGGGGCTGACAAAAGCGTTATGGCGAAAGCGGCTTTTGATAAGGTGGCACGCAGGGTCTTCATCATCTATTCCTTTTGAACGGGTGTTGGGGTATGATCCTTGGGCACAGACAGTACACAATAAAAACAATCTGCGCCAATTAGTAATTATCTTGAGTTAACTTTGCTCGGAAAAATTGCTGGGGTTTGACGGGTTTTAATAGTATGTTTGTGCGATATCAACTCTTGGTGGATGGGTGTGTGTATCAAGGGTAGTGGAATAGATAAGGAAGAAAAATGCCTAAAGTGCTCGTTGTTGATGATGATTTTGTGACACGTGCGGTCTGTCAGTCTCTGCTGGAAGGCCAGGGTCATGAAGTGATGATTGCCGAAGATGGCGAAGCTGCCCTGTTTTCAGCCGCTGTTCATGCGCCTGATCTGGTGATCATGGATTTGAATATGCCTGTTATGGCCGGGTTTGATGCGCTGGAAAAATTGAAAGCCCAGGATACAACAAAAGATATTCCGGTGCTGGCCCTGACCAGTGAATTTAATGATTCCACCTATGACAGTTTTTATCAGGCAGGTGGTGCTGGCTTTATCCAGAAACCGATTGATGACCGCGTTTTCCTGTCGCGCATTAATGATGCACTGACGTAAGCAATAGGATCGGGCTGTGACGATAGAGATTGAAGGATTTGATCTGGTCGCAACCTTGCGCCGATTTAACCAGAATGAAGCGCTGATGGTTAAAATTCTGAAAAACTTCTTCGATAAATATCAGGATTTCGATCAGCTGCTTTTAGAAAAATTGCCCAGAGAACGCGCTGTGGAAGCCCATGGTTTTTGTGGGGCTGCCGGGAACTTAGGGGCAATGGACCTTGCCAATGCGGCCAAAGCATTGGAACTTGCCTGTTTGGATGACGCCGATGGCGAGGCAGAACTGATTGCGTTTCAGGCGAGCTTTAAAGTGAGTATGGGGAATTTGCAGGCATATTTCGATCAAGCTGATTGAAATACACCTGCAAACGCACCTGTCCTTATACGTCAATCACCACTTTGCCCATGGCCTGACCGCTTGTAAGACGCGCATAGGCATCGCCCACTTGGTCCAGGCTGAATTCTTTTTCATCCAGCAATGGTTTCAAGGCACCTGCATCGACAATCTCTGCCAGTTTGGTAAGGATGTCAGCATGGTCTGGACGTTTGTGGTTAAACAGCATCGGGATCAGCATAAAGACCACATGCAGGGACAGGCCCTTAAAGTGTGCTGGTGATAAATCCAGTTCCAACAGGGAAACGGTGGTGGCGACATGTCCGTTCAGGGTGGCGGCTTCGAACGAATTGGTCATATTGGCCCCGCCGACACTATCAAACACCACGTCAAAACCTGCACCATCGGTGTATTTCGCCACATAATCTGCAACGGTTTCTTTTGTGTAATCAATTGCGGTTGCACCATAGCTATTGATCACTGCAGGCGCAGCGTCACCGGAAATAGTGGTAAAGACATCTGCGCCCATATGTTTAGCCAACTGTACGGCCAAATGACCAACACCCCCGACACCACCGTGAACGAGAATTTTCTGACCAGTCGTTGCCCCGGCACGCATCAGGCCTTCATAAGCGGTGATCCCGACCAGCGGCAGGGCAGCAGCTTCGCGCATGGTCAGCGTTTTGGGTTTAAGGGCGATAAGGTTCGCATCAGCCACCATATATTCTGCCAAGGCCCCTTGCAAGTCGGCCAGACCGCCAGCGCAGCCATAGACTTCATCACCGACGTTGAAACCTGTAACACCTTCACCAACTTCTTCAATGATACCTGCAAAATCCATCCCGAGGATGGCGGGCAGTTCAGGTGAGAGCGGCAGGTCCTTGCCCATGTTGCGGATCATGGTGTCCACCGTGTTTACGCTGGTTGCCTTGATACGCACCACTACGTGGCCTTTGGTTGCCGATGGTTGATCAATTTCGGCTACGGTGAAGTTTGCGTTTTCACCATATTCATTCAGGGTCATTGCTTTCATAGATATTCTCCTAAGGGGGGTAAATGTTCGTTGGCCCTTAAGATAAAAATATCCGTTCACAATAAAACTGGGGGAAGTCGGAAATCAGTTTTTCGGTTTTCTATACAATAAAGTCAGCGTTCCCAGATCGGCGGTGTCCCGATTTTTTCCAGCAGATAATCAATAAAGACCCGGACCTTGGCGGTCAGGATGTTGGATTTGGGATAGACAAGCCAGATGGCGGAACGATCAGCCACTTCATAGTTGGGCAGCACACGCACCAAGGACCCGTCCTTTAATTCTCTATGAATACTCCAGATCGAATTCATGGAGATGCCCAGCCCGGCAACTGTGCTGATGCGCATGCTGGTGCCGTCATCGCACATGACGTGCTTTTCTGATTGTGCAGGGGGGAAGGTGGCCTCTGGTGCGTCATCATCCGCAATCATCTTTTTGGGCGCGCCGTAATTAAAGGTCAGGATGCGGTGATCGCTAAGGTCTTCCGGTGTTTCCGGAACGCCATATTGATCCAGATAGGTGGGGGAGGCACAGAGGATACGTTTGTCATTGGCAATCTTGCGCGCTTTCAGGCTGCTGTCTTCAATGGCGTAATTGCGCAAGGCCAGATCATAGCCGCCTTCAATCAGATTGGTCTGGGCATCTGATAGTTTTAAATCCAGCTTCAGCTGCGGGTATCGTTCGAGAAATTCCGGCAGGATAGGGGCGATGAACAATTGGGCAAAGGTGCTGGAGGCCGTAAAACGCAAGGTGCCTTTGATTTCCTTGCTGCCATGACCAAGGGCAGCATGCGCCGCATCTTCCTGGGCGATGATTTCACGGGCAAAGGGCAGAAATTCCTCGCCTTCCAGCGATAGCGAAATTTTGCGGGTGGAACGATGCAATAGGTCTGCCCCCAGTTGCTTTTCCAGCTTTGACAGCTTTGCCCCGGCAACTGCAGGGGATAACCCCAATTGTCGCCCGGCTTTGCTGATGTTCAGCATGTCTGCGGCCATCACAAAAAGTCTGATCCCGTTCGTATCCATCTATTTTATCCAAAATCTAAAAACAGTTAGTGTATTTTGCCATATTTTATAATTATTCCAATGATTTTATATTCCTTTCAGCGAAAAATGAGGGGCGAGTGAGGTCATTATATGGGTTTTCCATAAAGAGAATTCGGGTTCTGCCCGGTTTTTAATAGAAAATGCCCGCCTTATATTCGAGGTTGAAAGGATAGACCATGATGAAACCGCCATCTTTCACGTCTATGACAATCAGGGGCGCCCTTATATTGCTCACGGTGCGCTGGATGTGGCGGAAGAAGGCGCGGGCTATACAACAAGAATGAGCGTGGAAAGCAGAATTTTGGTGCGATATGACTGAAGAATTTAAAATCATTAACGCGGGGTTTAACGCAACCTACAAGCCGAACAAACTGAGCCTGGGCCTTGTGGTGCCGATTGAACATTATCCCAACAGCCCGGAGCCAACCATGAAAGATCATATCGCGCGAGTGAAGCTGGCCGAAGAACTCGGCTTTGCCACTGTCTGGCTGCGCGATGTGCCTTTTAATGTGCCGAGCTTTGGCGACACCGGGCAGATGTATGACCCGTTTGTGTATCTGGGCTTTCTGGCGGCACAGACCGAAAAGATCGCGCTGGGTGTCGGCAGTATCATCCTGCCGTTGCGCCATCCGGCCCATGTGGCAAAGGCGGCAACAAGTGCGGATGTGCTATCCAACGGGCGGCTGATCCTGGGCGTGGCCTCTGGTGATCGACCTGAAGAATATCCAGCGCTGAATATGGAATTTGAAAATCGCGGGGAACGGTTCCGTCATAGTATGGAGTATATCCAGCGTATGTGGGAAGACGCGGCCAGCTTTGAAAACCCGCTGGGCAGCCCCTATGGCGGGATTGATATGTTGCCCAAACCTACATCGGGTCGTCTGCCTTTGATGATTACCGGGGCAAGCCAGCAATCCCCGGACTGGCTGGCGGCAAATGGCGATGGCTGGATTACGTACCCCCGCAATGTTGCCGTTCAGGGTCGCATCATTACTGAATGGCGAGATAAGACGAATGCACTTGGTCTGCCCATCAAACCAGCGTCCCAATCGCTTTATATCGACTTGTCTGACAATCCGGATGAAGCCCTATCGCCCATTCATTTGGGTTTTCGATCCGGGGTGAATTATCTGAAGGATTACCTTTGGGGCATTCAGGAAATTGGGATCAATCATGTCGCGATCAATTTGCGCTTTAACACAGACGATATGGTTACCACATTAAACCGTCTGGCAGGCGAGGTTCTGCCGGAATTCAGGAATTAAGGAATAGATTATGAAAAAAACAATTTTCATCACCGGATCAACAGATGGCATCGGCTTGGAAACAGCCAAATCCCTGCTTGCAGATGGTCATAAAGTCATCCTTCATGGCCGTAATGCTGAAAAACTTGCCCATGTGGAAGATGATCTGGGCGGGGGTGTGGAAAGTCATGTGGCTGACTTGTCTGATCTGAAAGCCGTTTCCAAATTGGCGGCAGATGTTCTGGCAAAGCATGATCATATTGATGTGCTGATCAATAACGCGGGCATCTTCAAAACGCCGTCCCCACGCACCTGTGATGATCTGGATATCCGCTTTGTGGTCAACACGATTGCGCCATACTTGCTTACCCAAAAACTGATGTCTGTCCTGACAGTGGATGCCCGTGTGGTGAACCTTTCTTCGGCAGCCCAAGCCCCGGTGAAGCTGTCTGCCTTGAAAGGGGAAGGCCAGCTGGCGGATATGGACGCTTACGCCCAAAGCAAGCTTGCCATCACCATGTGGACGACCTTTTTGAAAGATGCCGGGCCGATGATGGTTGCAGTGAATCCGGGGTCCTTGCTTGCAAGCAAGATGGTGCGCGAAGGGTTTGGGACCGCAGGTAATGATATTAACATTGGCGTTGATATCCTGAAACGGGCATCCTTATCTGAAGAATTTGCAAATGTATCCGGTCGCTATTTCGATAATGATGCCCGTCAGTTCTCCGCCCCACATCCGGCGGGTGAGGATATGGCACAGGCTGCTGAGATCGTGCAGGCGATGGACGATCTGATTGCTAAACTGACCTGAATTTGAAAAAGGGCCATCATGGCAAAAATACTGATTTTATATGCCCATCCCCGTGATGATAGATCCGAGGTCAATCACGTGATGGCTAAAGCCGCACGCACATTGCCCAACGTCACAGTGGTGGACCTTTATGGGGAATATCCGGGCTTTGATATTGATGTGGCGCGTGAACAGCAGCGCCTGATCGATCATAACGTCATCATCTTTCAGCATCCGGTCTATTGGTATTCCACCCCGGCGATTTTGAAAGAATGGCAGGATCTGGTGTTGAAATACGGCTTTGCCTTTGGCCCTGAAGGCACCGCCTTGCAGGGCAAGTATTTTCTGAATGCGGCAACAGCCGGGGCGGCCCATGACCATTATTCCAAGGGTGGCGTTTTGGGGAACGAGCTGATCGATTTCTTCAAGCCTTTCGAATATATGGCGCGGTTGTGTCACATGACGTACTTACCGCCCTTTTCCATTTATCGTGCAGGCCATGTGGTGGATGACGGGGAGCTGGATTTCTATGTGGAAGAATACCGCCGCCTGCTGGTTGCCTTATGTGACGGGAGGCTTGATCTTGAAAAAGCCCAAACACTCACTCGCATCAATGACGATCTCGATCAACTGATCATCAAGCCAAAGAAGGATTAAGCGATGGAACTGTTACAAGGGGCATTTATCTATCTGATGGCCGCCGTCATCGCGGTGCCGATTGCAAACCGTCTGGGGTTGGGGTCGGTGCTCGGCTACCTGATCGCAGGTATTCTGATCGGCCCGGCTTTTGGTCTGGTCGGGGGTGAAACCGAAGACTTAAAACATTTTGCCGAGTTCGGCGTGGTGATGATGCTGTTTCTGGTCGGGCTTGAATTGCAACCCGCCATGCTCTGGCGCATGAAGGACAAGCTTTTGGGGTTGGGGGGATTGCAGGTCACGGGAACCATTGCGCTGTTTGCCGCCATCGCCATGGCGTTTGGCCTCAGCTGGCAGAATGCGCTGACGGTCGGGATGATCCTCGCCCTTTCTTCTACGGCAATCGTGTTGCAGACCTTGAATGAAAAAGGCCTGATGAAATCTACAGGCGGACAGTCGTCTTTTTCCGTCCTGTTGTTTCAGGATATCGCGGTTATCCCGATGCTGGCACTCATGCCTTTACTGGCAACGGCTGTTGTCAGTCCTTCAGGCGATGATGGTCATCATGGCAGTATGATCGGGGAGTTGGCCGGATGGCTGCAAGGATTGATCATTATGGGGGTAATCGTCGGGATTATTGTGGCCGGACGATACGTCATTCAGCCCGTTTTCCGCTTTATCGCCGAAGCCAAACTGCGCGAAATTTTTACGGCTGCCGCCCTGTTGCTGGTGATCGGCATCGCCTTGTTGATGAGCGCCATTGGCTTATCACCTGCGCTTGGAACTTTTTTGGCTGGCGTGGTGCTGTCCAGCAGTGAATATCGTCATGAACTGGAAAGCGATATTGATCCGTTTAAAGGATTGTTGCTTGGCCTGTTCTTCATCACCGTTGGGGCCGGTATTGATTTTGATCTGCTGGCCGCACAACCTCTTTTGATCGTCGGTTTGGCCCTTGGGGTGATGGTGTTGAAGTTTGGGGTGCTGTTCTTGCTCGGCACCTTCTTTAAACTGCCGAAGTCGGATCGTTTCCTTTTCTCATCAGGACTGGCGCAGGCCGGGGAGTTCGCCTTTGTCTTGTTTGGCTTTGCAACAGCTAGCGGGGCCTTACCGTCACCTTTGGTGCAGACGCTGACATTGGTTGTTGCCATTACCATGTTGCTGACGCCTGCCTTGTTTATCCTTTATGAAAAACTGGTTCTGAAGAAACTTTCAAGCGGGGAAACACGCGACGCTGATGAGATTGATGAAAAAGGCACCGCCGTCATTGCAGGCTCCGGTCGCTTCGGACAGATCGTTGCGCGCTTGTTGATGAGCAATAATCACAAGGTGGTCATTCTGGACCATGATCCGCAGATCGTCGATGTGCTGGGTCGCTCCGGCATCAAGGCTTTTTATGGGGATGCGACGCGCCCTGACCTGCTGCATGCCAGTGGTCTGGATGAAGCTAAATTGTTCGTTGCCTGTCTGGATGATAAGGAAAAGCAGAACACGCTGGTGCATCATGTGGCCAAACATTACCCCCATGTGCGCATCATCGCACGTGCTGTGGATCGCCACCATGTTTATGAACTGGAACAGTTAGGCGCCCATGTGATTGAACGTGAATTGTTTGAAGGCTCCCTCAATGTGGGGAGAAAGGCCCTTGTCGAACTGGGGCATCACCCGTATCAGGCCGAACAGAAAGCCCGCATGTTCACCCGTCACGACCTTAAATCCTTTGAGGCTGCACGCGAACAGTGGTCCGCCGATGGGGCGTCGAAAAAATACACCGACGTCATGCGCGCTCATACGGAAGAATTGTTTGAGATCATGTCCGGCGACAAGGAAGATCTGATGGATAAATCCGAAAAAGGCTGGCTGCCACCGCCCAAGGAATATACGGCGGACTAAATGCCTAACTGCGCCATTTGATCGAACACCCCATGGACGGGAATTGTTCAGCTGGACCACGGCCCGTTTCGGCTATGGTGCGCATGGCGTTTAGCAGTTCAGGGATGCGGTTGTTGGGATTGCCCATGGTCGCATCATCAAGGCGTCCGCGATATTGCAATTCCCCTTGGGCATTAAAGCCAAAGAAATCCGGCGTGCAGATGGCGCCGTATGCCTTGCCGACAGATTGGTTTTCATCGATCAGATAAGGAAAGGCGAAGCCATGTTTCTTGGCAAAGAGCTTCATGTTTTCAGGGGAGTCTGCGTTATAGGTCTGATAGTCATTGGACATGATCGCCAGCACATTGATCCCCTCGGCCATCAGCTGTTTGGTATCTGTGGAAAGCCGTTCTGCAATGCGTTGCACATAGGGACAATGGTTGCAGATAAAAGCGACGAGCAGACCTTTGTCGCCAAGGTTCTCTTGCAAACCGAAGGAATTGCCATCCGCATCAGACAGGGTGAAGTCCGGGGCTTTCCAGCCGAAGTCACAGATTGGGGTATCTAACAGCATGGGCCAAACTCCTTCGTAAAAAAGATGCGGAATGATTACTCACCCGCATCTTGATCATTTCATATCTTAGTAAAAACCGTCCAGTACGTTTTTGCCAATCACCGTGCCGCTTTCCTGAATTTTATGGGCGTTGGTGATGGTCGCTGCACTGATCTTACCTAGATTATTGGTCACGGTGAAAATCAGCGTGCCGTCATCCAGCATTTCTGAAACGCGGGTCAGCAGGTTTTGTTGTTCAGCGATATCATCTGTCTGGAACATAGATCGTGTGAACATAAATTCCCAGCTGAAGGTCAGGGCCTTTTGTTTGCCCGCTTTGATATCCAATGTTTCCGGATCATCGATAAAGGCGATGCTGCCGCGTGGTTTGATCAGTTCGATAATCTGGTCGAAATGTCCGTCTGTGCCTGTGAGTGCGGCAACATATTTGGGTTCCAAGCCTAAGTCCTTCACCTGTGCCGCAATGGGTTCGCGGTGATTGATTACATGGTCTGCGCCCATCTTGTTGACCCAGTCGATGGTATCTTGACGCGATGCAGTTGCGATGACGGTGAGTTTGGTCAGTTTCTTTGCCAGTTGCACAAGGATGGAACCGACCCCGCCTGCTGCACCAATGACGAGGATGCTTTCACCTTCACCGCCGCCTTCTGTGACGCGCAACTGATCAAACAGGAGTTCCCAGGCGGTGATGGAGGTCAGGGGCATACCTGCTGCTTCGGCAAAACCAAGCGAAGTTGGTTTTTTACCTACAATACGTTCATCGACAACATGAAGGGCAGAGTTGGTACCGGGACGGGTAATATCACCGGCGTAGAAAACTTCATCGCCGACTTTGAATTTTGTTACATCACTGCCGACCTGTGTGACGATCCCGGCGGCGTCATAGCCCAGCACTTTGGGCCCGCCATCCGGTTCGGCACGCACGCGCACTTTTGTATCCACCGGGTTAACAGAAACCCCATGAACTTCGACCAGCAGGTCGTGCGGGCCGACTTCGGGTATGGCGGTTTCAAATTCAGTAAAGGCGGCGGACTCGATAGGGCCCATGTTTGTGTAACCGATGGCTTTCATGACTTTGTCTCTCTGTTTGAAGGGATGTTGCCAAGGATAATATCATTTTTGAAAATATTGATAATCAGGTAAAATGTGAAAAGTTAATACGGATTTAGCGGATAATAAAATGAACATAGATCACCTGATCCTCTTTCAGAAAATCGTTGAAAAAGGTGGGCTGGCGGTTGCGGGGCGGGAATTGGGTCTGTCGCCCACCACGGTGTCGGAACGTCTGGCGGCACTGGAAAGCTATTATGGCGTCACCCTGCTGAACCGGACCACACGTGCCATCAGTCTGACCGAAGAAGGACGTGTCTTGTTTGAAGGGGCCCATCAGTTGTTATCCGAAGTGGACGAACTGGATTACCGCATCCGTTTGGGGGCACAGACCTTGTCCGGTCCTATTCGCATCAGTGCCCCTTTGGGGCTGGGGCGCGATATTATTGAACCTGTCATCAACCAGTTTCTGGAAGACAATCCGCAGACAAGTGTGGAGTTGATGTTAAGCGACGGCTATGTGGACATTATCCATGAAGGGATCGATTTTGCCGTGCGCTTTGGGGAACTGCGTGATAGTAGTCTGCGCGCCCGTGTACTGGGGGAAAATCACCGGGTGGTGGTGGCGTCCCCCGATTACATCAAGCGGTTTGGCAGGCCCGAACATCCGAATGATCTGGAAAAACATAATTGCATGGTCATGCGCTTTGGGCTGCACCCAGATAATGTCTGGCGCTTTGTGGAAGGCGGCAAAGAATTTTCGGTCAATGTCACGGGCAACCGTATCGCCAATGACGGACGGCTGGTCCATCAATGGGCGCTGGAAGGTCATGGGTTAGCCCTTAAATCCATGTGGGATGTGGGGCGCGATGTAAAGACGGGAAAACTGGTTCACCTGTTGGCTGATTTTGCGCCAGAACCATCATTGGTGCAGTTGCTGTTCCCCCCCAGTCGCAGCCAGCCGCGCCGGGTCAAAGAACTGGCGGCCAAGCTGACAGAGGCCTTTGAGAGACGCTATCTAGAGATCAAACCAGCGTGATGTCGCTGTCATCCACCGCCACTTCGTGAGACACATTGGCAACGAGGGAATAGCCGCCTGTACTTTGGCCGTTGGTATCCACATAAAGATTGTTGCTGCTGTCACGGATCACGTTAGCGGTTGCGCTGGTGGCATTGGTGCCGTCATAAGTCGCGGTGATGGCTTCGAAGATTACTTCGGTGATGCCAAAATCACTGCCTTTGATGTGGATCTGGTCATTGCCCTTGGAAAAATCGGCAATGGTGTCGCTGCCGTCGCTGGTTTCAAAATAAAAGATGTCGTTGCCAGCCCCACCGATCAGTTGATCTGATCCGGCACCACCTTGCAGGGTATCTGCGCCTTCATCACCAAAAATATAATCATTGCCTGCCCCGCCTGCCAGCAAATCAGAACCTGTTGATGGGTCTGATATGATCTGACCCACAACGCCGGAGGTTTGCCCGGCAAGGCCGTAACTGTCACTGCCGGAAAGCAAGATTTCAACTTCATTGCCTGTGGTGAAATGGTTTTTGACCGTGATGCGATCCCCTGTTTTAAAGCTGAGGATCAGATCATTACCACTGCGCGTGGCGTTGGACAGATTATCCACCGTAAAGCCGGAAATCTGATCGCTGGTGCCTGCGCTGTCGGTGATGGTGTCACTGCCGGATGCGGTTGCAAAGACGTAGCTGTCATTGTCCGCCCCACCGATCAGATGGTCATTACCCAGCCCGCCTGTCAGCGTATCGTTTCCTGCACCGCCCGTTAAGGTGTTGTCGGCAAAGTTACCGATCAACTGGTCCGCCCCGCTGCCGCCCGTTGCATTTTCGATGATTACATCAAAGGCAATGCCGACATTGTCTTCTGCACTATAGGTGGGTTGTGGGGCTTGATCATAAAAGGACGGCAGTTGGCTGCCGACCGGATTATAAATTCCGATGGAACTGTAATTGCCGGGTGTTAAATCAATGATGCTGTCGCGGCTGAAATTGCTGGCATCAATGGTGTCGGTGCCTGCCGCATCCCAGATGGATTTGAAAACACGATCATCGGGATTAAAGCTGTAGGTATCGTCCCCCGTGTTCGTGCTGGTGTTGGCTCCATAGAGGTGCTGAAGGGCGGCAATATCATAGGTCATCAGCGTTTCCGGATACCAGTCATGAACGGTGTAGCTATAGCTCGATGCATCGCCCGTTACGTCAATCACTTGCGCTTTGGGGTGGCTGGTATAGGACATGACAGTATATTGCTGGCTATCGTCTGTGCCTGTAAGTCTGTTTGTTCCGTCAAAGGGGTGGGCAAGGCCCGTTGCATGGCCGATTTCGTGGATCAGCGTATAAAAACCGTGCGATCCGTTGGTCAGGGTATCGTTGGAGGTCTGGTTGTTGGCGATAAAGACGTCGCCGCCTTTTTCATTTGCTGTTATGTTCACACCGTTGAGGGTGTAGTCAACACTGGGCGAGAAGGCAAAGCCTGCGGAACTCGTTTGTTCACTACCCGCAAATCGCAGTATTCCACCATTTCCCGTATCCGCAACTTCTGTAAAGGTAAGGTTGGTGATTTCAGAAAATTGCCCCAGGACAGTCCGGACGGCTGTTTGCTGCGCGGATGACATTGTTGTGAAATTAACGATTTCTCCCGGTGTTGTATAATAGGATGGCAGTGCATCCATGAAGCTGTAGGTCAGTGAAACCGAATTACCCACAGACGTATCGGCATTCCATCTGGCATATGAATCATCAAACATCAGCCCTGTGACCCGATTTGGGGTCGCAACGGCGGCTGAGGCGGTGACGGTTGCGTCGGCGAACTGCAGGTTTTCGATATCTTTTACCTGGGTCACGCCATCGCGTGATCCCACACTGTCACTGATCTGAAAACCCTGATCCGTCTTGGTGACCGTGTAGTCTGCCTGATTACCAGTAAAGATGGCTGTGTCTGAGCCTGCCCCGCCAAACAGGCTGTCATTGCCCACGCCACCTGTTAACAGGTCATCCCCGCTTGAGCCAAAGATCACATCATCACTGGCAGCCCCCGTCAGGGTATTGTTGGTGGCTGCCGTGCCAGCAAGGATTTGTCCTTTTACGCCCGTTGTCTGGCCGCTGAGGCCATAATCATCGCTGCCGGAGATCAGAATTTCAACCTCGCCACCATTGACGAAATGATCCTTAATGGTGACCGTGTCGCCTGTATAGAAAGACAGGATCAGATCATTGCCGGATTGCTCTGCATTCGACAGGTTCTGGATAGAAAAACCGGAAATTTTATCGCCGGTTCCGGCGCTGTCCGTAATGGTGTCGCTGCCAAAGCCTGCGGATAGATGATAAGTGTCGTTGCCATCCCCGCCTGACAGATTATCTGTGCCTGCGCCGCCGATCAGGATATCCGTAGTTGTGCCCCCTGTCAGGGTGTCGTCACCACTGCCGCCTGTCAGAATGGCGTTGCTTGTGGTGGCGGTGACGCTTTGTCCCGGTGTTGTGGTGGTACCGCCATCAGCTGGCGGGATGGTTTGTGGTGGGGGCTGTGTATTTTCTGTTATTGTTGTGGGTTCACGTTTTGGCGCAGGGGGTGGGGCCAGATCAAAGGATATAGACGGTTTGGGCGGCAGGAAACCATCAAGTTCTGTGTTATCGCCAGGCCCGTCGCCCGTTCCTGTTCCTTCACTCTGACTTTCATCGGCTGGATCATTGCCAAGGCCTTGAATAAAGAACCTGTCGAACTTGGGTCCGATCAATGATGGGTCGGATTGTGTTGAGGCGTTGAAGGTTGAGGTCGGGGAAAAGGTACTGCTGGGCGGATCGTTTCTTTCAAAGGTGGTAAATGTGGGTTCCTGGCTTGAGAATGTGGGGCCTGGCTGAAAACTCCCTTGATTAAAGCTCGGCAGGCCGAAGCTTTGTGCCGCTTCACGCGCAAGGGCAGCCGCCTCTTCTGGTGTGGCGCCTTCCTCTAAAGCAGTTTCAAAGATGTCCTGCATCAGGGCGTCAAGTTCTGCGTTTCCTTCTCCTTCCGGTTCTGGCGCAGGCACGTCGGAATTTTCCTGCGCCGCCTGAGCAAGTTGAAGGGAAGGCTTATGGGTCGCATTTGAATTCATATACACGCGTCAGCTGAATTACACCTTTTGGAAAGCGCAGTTTATCATAAAAGAAATTAACATTCCTTAAACTTTGAGTTTAGCATTGGGGCGTGACGGGAGTGCGCTTGCAGGCAAAAGACTTAAAGTGCTGTTGTGTTCAGCTGATTGGAAAATTTCCTGAGGATTTTTCCCAGTTTCTTTTCCGCGATCATATTGGCCGCATCTTCAATGGGGGTCCATTGGCGGTCGCGCTGGTCTTTCTCCGGCCAGTTGCTGAGCTCTTTGGAAACAGCCATGGGATAGACATCGACCTTACAGATATTCACCCCTTTGATCTCGGGTTTGATGTATCTGTAACTGCCTAGTCGTTTGGATGAAACATTACCTTTTACACCTGCTTCTTCAAAGGCTTCTTTAGCCGCAGAATTATAGGGCGTGAGGTTTTTCTCCACATGCCCTTTTGGAAAGACCCACCTTTTTGTGTTGCGTGATGTAATCAGCATGACCTCAATATTTCCTTTCTTGATGCGAAAAGGAATAGCTGCTGATTGAGTGATGTGTTTCGACATTTAAAATAATTTTGCTGTTTCAGATAGGGAATCCTAACAGAATCAGCCACTTTTGCCAAGTGTGTGGGTTTATGTGAACATATGGATGGTAACGAGCGCAGTGTTATGTAACTGTTTGGCATGTCGGTATTGAACAGATATTTTCGTGTACGACAGTTGTTACGCCCAATTATGGAAGATTGCCCCGCCCGATGCATATGGGCGGTTGCTAAGAATTTGTCCTAGCCACTGAAGGAAGCAGAGCTTCCCAGCTGTTTTTTAACGCCATCGATATCGCCCAGTACCCAAAGTTCAGAAATCTGTCCATCCGCTATTGTGAAAAACGCAGCCCCTGCCCATTGGATTTCCTGTCCGGTGGCTTCTACATCGAAGAAACGGGCCTGATGTATTCCTTTGAAGGTCATTCTTGCTGACGCCCGGTTTTCGGTCGTGATCAAGTCTTCGATAATACATTGATAGTCAGCCAGGGCAGTAGGATGGAACGCATATAGACGATGAAACCATCCTGCCCTCGTTTTTCCGGCCCCAATGATCCACGAAAGCGAAAATCCTCATGCAGGATTTCGCGCGCGACTGTTTCATCGGCTTTGTTCCAGACCTCATGATAGAAACGTTGGACCAGTTCTTTGGGGGATGGGTGCATTTTTGATGTTCCTGCTTATGCGCGTTTTCTGATATTCGGAAGTTTGCCACCTTCAGGCATTAAAATCCAAACAAACCCTTTGCGACCTGATAAGTATTCACATAAGCGCGTACACTTTGTTCAATCGGGTCGCTATATCCACCGCCGATACCCATGCTGATGGGAATGTTGCGGTCTTTACATCCTTTTAAAACCATTCGATCCCTTGTCATCAGTCCTTCATAACTTAAGGACATGCGTCCTAATCTGTCATGGGTCAACGGATCAACACCTGCCTGATAAAGCACCAAATCGGGTTTGAAACCCCAGACGGCAGGCAGGTGATGTTCCAGCATGGCGAGATAGGCATCATCTTCGATGCCATCCGGCAAGGGCACGTCATAATCTGAAGGCACTTTTCGAAAGGGAAAGTTTTTGTCCCCATGCATGGAAAAAACAAAGACGTTTTCATGCGGTCCAAGGATCGCCGCATTGCCATCACCTTGATGTACATCCAGATCAACAATGGCAACGCGTGTCGCAGCATTGGCAGCCAGCACGGCGAGTGCGGCGACTGCAAAATCATTATAGATACAATAACCCGAGCCGAAATCGCGATGAGCATGGTGTGTGCCGCCTGCCAACTGCCCGCTTAAGCCATCCTCCAGGGCTTGAAAAGCAGCCGCAACCGCGCCACCCGTTGAGGCCAGCGTGCGCGTCACCAGCCGTGAATGCCACGGAAACCCGATCCGCCTGATTTCTTTTTCATCCAGCGTTCCTGTCTCAAACCGCATTACATAATCACTGTCATGGGCGCGCAACACATCTTCCTTATTTGCAAGCGGGGAGAGATGCAGCATGTCCTCGCTCAGGATGCTTTCCGAGATAAGCGTTTCTCGCAAAAGACTGTATTTGCGCGCTGGAAATCGATGCCCAGGAGGTAGGTTGAGATTGAATGTGTCTGAATAGAAGAATTTCATGACGGGTAAACTACATCTTCCATGGCCAAAACGAAATAGTAATGGATTGAGGAGGAAGTTTACTGATCTTTGTGATCCTGTATAAATTAATTGACAATTGTAATGTCAATATGACAATAATGATGTCATGAATAAAGATGTTCGATTATATCAACTGATTTGGTTGTCGCGTCCACTTATGCAGGCTGCATCTGCATGTGTGGAGAAAGGGCTGGCGGGTACGGAACTTACCGTTCGTATGAGAGCTGTTATGGAAATTCTGCGAACTGAGGGAGAATTGGCCGTACCGGATATTGCTGTCAAACTTGAGATCAAACGCCAATATGTTCAGCTGATGGTGAATGAAACACTGGCTTCAGGTCTAACTGAAAAATGCCCAAACCCCCGACACAAGCGTTCTTCACTTGTGAGGCTGACACAGAAAGGATGTGACTTGATTGACGATGTCATGGCGCGGGAATTGGAGATAATGAAAATCATAGGACAAGATTTTACGGATGAGGATATCGCCACGGCGTTGGCGGTGGTTCAGTCGGTGACATCAAAGCTGAAGGCTCAAGAGGGTGATATGTGATGACAATTATATTTTATGCTCTTGGTGCAGTTGCAGTCATTACACTTTTTTGGTTCTTGACTGGTTTGAAGCACATTCAAGCTGTTAGCACAGGTGAGATAATCGGGGAGCGTTCTGAAACCGCATTGATTTTGATTGACCTTCAAACTGTATTTTGGGAGCGCGGTCCATATTTTGAGAAAGCGAAATCCATGGCGAAAGATGCCATTGTTGAAGAGATCAATAGAGCCAAAGAATATGGGTATCCGATTATTGCAGTTCGTCACGAGTGGTCAATTGCGTCAACGAAGTTGATCGCTCGAATGTTTATGAAGGGGCAAGGCATTGAAGGAACGGCAGGTACAGAATTGTTGGATACATTTAGGAATTTAGCCGACCATGAATTGATCAAACGGGTTCAGGATGCATTTGAGTCAGGTGAACTAGATGAACTTCTTAAGCGCTATAAAGTCGGGAAGCTTCGATTGGTTGGATTGGATTTTAATTATTGTGTTCAAAAAACAGCCCTTGCTGCCAGAAACCGTTGCTATGAAGTACTTGTTATCGAATCTGCTACGCTTGCGTCAACTTCGAAGGAACGTACTTTAAAATGCTTGTCGAAGCACGACGTACATGTTCAATAGGTAAGGCTGAAAGATCTCAACCTTGCTTTTGTGTCCATTGGATGAAAGAGAAAAGGAATGGGGTCCAGTAGGGAAGTCACTGCTTTATTGCAGGCTTCGGTTGGTCACTCGTTAAAAAACTGATAGGGTTCGCTTCCACGCAATTCATGCAAAGGGAGTTTGAAATGGCCCAGTTCTTTGACCAGATTACGGATGAGATGAAAGAGTTTATTGAAAAGCAGAAGATGTTTTTCAATGCGTCCGCCCCCATTGAAGGCGGTCATGTCAATGTGTCACCAAAGGGAATGGATTGCTTCAGGATCATCGGGGATAATCAGGTGGCCTATCTGGATATCACGGGCAGCGGTAATGAAACCTCGGCACATTTGCGCCAGAACGGGCGCATTACCATCATGTTCTGTGCCTTTGACGGCAAGCCAAAAATCATTCGTCTGTTCGGAACGGGCCGCGTCGTGGTGCCAACCGATGAGGAATGGATGGGGCTGTCAGCTGCCTTTGATCTCAGTAAACCGGGTATTCGACAAATCATTATGATCAATGTGCATAAAACACAGACTTCTTGCGGTATGGGTGTGCCGTTTTATGCGTATGAAGGTGATCGCAGTGACCTTCTGGATTATTGGGACAAAGGGGGCGAAGAGTTTGTCAAAAAATATCAGGCCAAGAAAAACGTAAAAAGCATGGACGGTCTGGACGCTTATCCTCTGGAAGACGCGTAAGAGGTATTTTGTTCTTAGTTTCTGTGTCGATTTAGATTATATCTAAATACAGTCAACAGTAGAAGTGCGTCCAATTCGGTCGCCTTCTCCTGTTTTCGTTTTTAAAGCCGCTCGTCGTTTTTTGCGAAGGGCGGCTTTTTTTGTTTGCAAACAAAGGAACCTGCCATGTCGATTTTTTTTGATGATGTTGCCAGCAGCGTTGGCGATTTTTGCTCTGTCGATGACAGGTATACAACCGACAGTCCCCTGTCTTCCCCGGATGCGGTAAAGACCACAGGGGGGCTTGTCTGATCTCGGTTATTTTGGGAATAAGGGAGAAAGCGAATTCTCCTTACCCAATAGTGTGAAAGCTTTTCAGGATGCCCATGGATTGAAGGTTGACCGAAAATTCCGGGGCCAGCCTCGAATGGCACTAAGTTAAGGCGTTGTCTGCATTAATTTTCGGGTGCGATTTTATCATAAAAATGGGATACTATCCCATGGAAAACGCTAGC